>CANQIM010000016.1 GCA_947624075.1 uncultured Bacilli bacterium
ACATGATTATTATAAAGAAATTGATAATATTCTTCTTTATGCTGATAAAAATAATCAATATCAAAAATATTTTTATATGGCGTTAAATCTTTATCTATAGCATATAAGGACAAAATAGTTCGCATGCATTTATCACATACTCCACAATTTTCTTCTTTTGCAGTGCACACGTATAAATACTTTCTAAAAAATTTACTCTTACAAATATCTTTGGTTTTTTCAAGACGACTCAAAGCGCCACCTTCTGAATAAATCTTTAAATTTTTGGTACTAAAACAATCAAGTGAAAGTAACTCATAGCTACAGCAATCGTCCTCATCATTATTTTTCAAATTAAAGTAAGAAAAATCTATACCTGATGAGCCATAGTAATAAACTTTCCACAATTTTTCTAAACATAAAATAGCAAATGTTGAAGAATAAGTATGAGTTTTATGATGCATTTGTGGAATAACTTCAGCAAAATTAGAATCAGTTACTATAAGAGGAAGTTTTAATTCTTTAGCTAAACTTTTAGATCTAGCTATAGCGTTTTTTCTAACTTCATCCAAATCATCTTCATAACACTCATTAAATGCACCAACGTTATTAATACAAACATGTGTAAGGGCAAAATCTTTATCTTTTAAATCTTTCTTTGTTAAGACAACATGTAAAGAATCTATTCCACAAGAAAGTCCTGTTCCTACTCCACCTGCATTAGTAGGAGCTTTTTTTGTTTTAATATCAATTTTTATATCATGAAGAGAACTATATTTAATAAGACTAGGAATTAAGTATTCTGTCACTTTAAAATAAATATCATTGGTTAAATAACTATCACTCTTTATATCGTGACCTTCACGCATAGCATAATTTAAAACACCAACAAATATCGCATCTACTCTATCATCACAAAGATATTTCTCATATTCTTTATCTACTTCAAACCAAGCTTGTTTTTTCTCATCATCAATATCTATATCAAAAACAAGACGCGCCTTTTTATTTTTTTGCTCAATGTAAGGTTTATGTAAATATATCATTTTATCAGTCTCCTAAAAAAATTATAACTCTATAATTAAATTTATACAAATATAATAATTGAAGTCAGTATAACATAAATTTATTTAAAAGAAAAAGACTTAAAAGTCTTTACAATTACAATTCTTCAACAAATGATTTTTCTAATTTTTTGAAAATAGCATAGCCTACTATTAAAAGTACAAAGCTTAATATTCCCCATAT
This sequence comes from uncultured Bacilli bacterium, assembly GCA_947624075.1. Classification (GTDB taxonomy): domain Bacteria; phylum Bacillota_I; class Bacilli_A; order RF39; family UBA660; genus CANRGD01. The sequence continues at coordinate 1,228 of CANQIM010000016.1, forward strand.
TAATAAGGTATTAAAATTTGGATATTCATGATAATAAAGTATCGATCTATAAGCTTCAACTAATTGAGCCATAGGGTTAACTTTTAAAGCCCATTGGAATTTTTGAGGTAGCATACTAGCTTGATATACTATTGGTGTTGCATAAAATCCTAAAGTTAAAAAGACACTAACGAAATGGTCTACATCATGAACAAATACAGTTATTGCTGACAAAACAAAAGTAAAAGCAAGTGTTATTACATATTGAATTAAAATAAGTACTGGTAAAAGTAATATATGTATCGAAAATCCCACTCCACTAAAAAGTATAAAAGCAAACATAATAAGACAAGTAATTAAAAAGTTAACTAATTGACTAGTCGTAATAGAAATAGGAATTATTTCTCTTGGAAAATAAACCTTCTTCAAAATATTACCATTCGCAACAACACACCCTGTACCAGATTGTATCGCTACTGTAAAGAAGTTCCATGGTATTAAAGCAACTATCATAAAAATAGTATAATTTTCAACATTAACTCTTAAAATATAAGGAAAAACAAAAGCATAAACAGCTAACATTAATAATGGATTTAAAAAAGTCCACATAATACCAAGCCATGATCCTTTATACTTTCCCCTAATTTCTTTTTTTATGTTTGTTTTTAACAATTCACGATAATTATATAATTCCCTAAAAACGTGCATACTTATCACCCACAAATTTCCAAGTATTCTTTTAATACTTCATCAACATTGCCATCTTTTCTTATTTCACCTTTATAAAGCCAAACAGCTCTGTCACAAAACTTTCTTACTTGTTGCATGCTATGTGTAACTATTACTATAGTTTTTCCAGCTTTCTTTAATTCAATTAATTTATTAAAACATTTATCTTGAAAGTGTTGATCACCTACTGCCAAAATTTCATCAATAAGAAGTATTTCTGCTTGAACATTAATCGCAACAGAAAAAGCAAGACGCATATACATTCCTGATGAATATGTTCTAACTGGATTATCTATAAAGTCACCTAACTCAGAAAACTCTATTATTTCATCAATCTTTTCATCTATTTCACTTTTTGTCAAACCAAAAATAGATGCATTAAAATAAATATTTTCTCTTCCTGTAAAGTCATCGTGAAATCCAGCTCCAAGTTCAAGTAATGAAGTTAATTTACCATTAGTTGTAATTCTACCTTTATTTGGATATATTATTTTAGTCATTAGTTTTAAAAGAGTAGATTTTCCACTACCATTAGTACCAATTAAAGCAACACTTTCCCCTTTTTTTATAGTTAGATTAATATCTTTCAATACTTCTAAAACTGTATTTTTATCTTTATTCTTTTTTGAGAAAAAAAGAATTTTCTCTTTTAAAGTATGTGCTTTATCATAGTATAATTTAAAACTCTTTGAAACATGTGTTACTTTAATAGCGACATCTTTTTCCACAATCATACCTTCCTTCAAGACAAAATCTTTTAGTTCATATACTCCATTAATTTTTTAGTTATTACAATATAACCTAATGTATTTGGATGAAGTCCATCATTTGTATAAGACTCATTAAAATTACCATTACCATCACTCAATAAATCATACATATCAATGTAAGTCACATCATTATCTTTACAATAACTTTCTACTTTCTTGTTAACCTCTTTTATTTCTTCATTATATCTTTCTTCTGATGCATTATTTTTCATTTCTCTATTAACAGGATAAATAGACTGAACATAAATTTTTGCCTTTGGTCTATTTTCTTTTATTTGAACAATTATTTCTTCAATGTTTTTAGCAACTTCTTCTTCATCATCTTTATTATCTTTATATTTTAAATCGTTAGTACCAATCAATAAAAAGACTTTAGTAGGATTATATCTATAAACCATTTCGTCCATTCTCTCTAATATATCATGTGTTTCATAACCGGCTATACCACTATTTACAATGGGAATAGATTTATCATACATTTCATAGATTGGGTACCAGTCAATTATTGAGTCACCTAAAAATACAAAATTATCATTTTTCTTAATATTTGCTTCCCAATCACATATAACTTTTTCTGGTGCTTCTTCTTTAACTAATTTAGTACTCTCTTTTTTTGAATTACTTATATCATATAAAAAATATACATTTATCATCAATAAAATAGTTAAAACAAAATAATACTTCTTCATGTTTTCACTTCCACTACATTATTATACTAATTGAAAAATTTTTTGACAAGTTTTTATATAAATAAATATTAGCTAGGCTGTAAATGTCTTTTGAAAATTAAAACCAATTTTTTCAGTAAAAAGCAAATAAATTTTTTTACCATGTCAATAACTACACATACTAAAAGTACAATCACAGAACATATAAACATTCTCAAAATTATGCTATGACTATAAATTTCTCTGCCAATATCAATCTTCAAAAATTTATACAAATAATCAACAACTACCACATTTTCAGTTATTATATAAACTGCAAAAATTGATTGAGAAATTCTATTTATAATTTTTGACTTAAATGAGAAGGTTTCAAATAATAAGAAATAACTTATACTTTGAATCATTACTAATGGAGTTTGATAATAAAAACAATCATTCTTTATACTATTACCTATATATAGAATTACTTCGTTACTAGACATATTTACTAATTGATCAGCAAAATTATATAAAAGAAAATTAAATGTTCCTGCTACTAAAAATATAGTCAAAAATATAAAAAATCTTTTTTTATTAGAATAATTCATAAAATGCAAATTTTGCGAAACAGGATATTTTTTTAAATAAGCACCTATTATATAAAGCATAACAAAGTGTACTAAAGTAAACCCCGTATTATTAAAAATACTTTGAACAGATAAAGTTGTGATTAAGGAATACATAATTAATAACATTATAATTAATCTTCTATGTTCTTTTTGAGTTAAATTTTTTATTAGCCTATTTAAATACGGACTAATTAAATATAAGGCTAAATATATACCAAAAAACCACAAGTTACCAAAATCTAATGGAGATAATATTTTTATTATATCTAAATATGTGTAATCATAATGAAAGATAAAATAAGCAATTGCTCCAATTAAAACTTTATAAAAATAAACCATTCCAACTAAAGAAAAAACTTTTTTTATATTAAATTTCTTATTATATTGAAAATAACCAGTTATTAAAACAAAGGAATTTACATGGACAATTATAAGTAATGATATAAAACTTAAAAAGAGATTATCTAAACCTACTGTATAATTAATTAGCTTTCCACCTGTTGAAATTATCATATGATAAATAACAATAAAAAACATGGAAATTATGCGCATTAATTCAAAATTTGATTCTCTTACTTTTGTCATTATATTCACCTTACCCTAGATATAATTTTACCTTATTAAGCCTTAAATGTCTAGAAAAAACAGACTTTTTAGCCTGTTTATCATTATATTTTTTTAATTCACTTACTAATTCTTTTGGAATTTAAATTTTTTACTTTTTAGTAGGTAAAATATACAGAATAGTAAAGTAATACAAAATATGTAATTTGCAATTCTATTAAGTAATGTAGCTGTATATTTAACAGTAATAGTAGAATTTTTATTTACTTTGATTTCCATTAATCCATAGGAATTTTCATAATATTTTAATTTTTTAGTTTTACCATTTTTATCTTTTTCAATAATTTCATAGCCTAAATAGTAAACTCTAGGTAACTCTAAAGTTACTGAATCTTTCACATCTTTAATTTTAAATTTTAAATATGGAGTATCATTTTTTACAACAGTAATTTTAGCTGTACCTTTCTTTATAACTATATCATTATTTCTACTCATTACTTCTTTTAATTTCTTCAAAGATTTACTAGGATAATACTCATTCTTACCACCTACCCCTAATTCAGTAGAATATTGATATGATTCATCATCAACAAATATAGGCTTATAATTTGATAAAAAATAATTAGCATATAAAACTGATGAGACTATGCAAACACAAACAATTCCCTTTTGAATTTTTTTATCAAATAATTCTATTGATAAAGATGCCCCAATACTTAATAAAAATATTACAATTAAATTAAGTCGCCATGGAAATTGAATAAATTTTAAAAAGCCAGGCATATATTTCCACGGAAACAAAAAACTCATAATAATTATTAAAGAAAAAACACCAAATATAATACTTTTAACTAACCAAGAATTATTTTTATTTTGTATTTTTTTATTTTTATAACAAAACAATCCAAAAAGCATAACAGCTATCATATTAAGAGTAAAATAAATGTTATCTTCCCGTGCTTTTAAATTAAATAAATCAAAAAAATCTAGTCTAAATCTTTGAATTTTTTCATTAGTAGTCATAATATTTTCTTCAAAAACAGCATAGTTTCCTAAAGTCTTATGTTCTAACATAGGTACTAAAAATGGCGAACATAATAAAAGTATTACTACACTAGCAAGCATAAATCTTAAAATAATTTCTTTCTTTAAAAAGGTCTTTAAATTAAATAATAATGTTATGATAATAAATATAGTTATATAAACACTAATAACTAAATGACAATTAATTAAACCAACATAGCCAATTACAAAATTAATATAAAACTTACGATAATCTTTTTCCGTTAAATATATTATTCCTAAAAATACTAAAGGTAAAAACAAAAAGACAAATAATTCATTAATAGCTGATCTAGCATAAATTTCTGAAATAGTATAAGCAGATGTTATATAAAAAGTAGCACCTATTAAGGAAGCATTTTTATTTTTAGAAATTTTTTCTATTAATTTATACATTAATATACTAGAGATAAAAACTTCCAAGAATAAAACTATTTTAATTGCATAAGTAACATTTAAAATTGGTTGAATTATCTTATATACAAAGGCAATTAAGAAATGTGGAAGTTGTGGATAAAATATAGGACTTCCATAACCTAAATTATTAGCTATAAAGGGAAGAACTTTTAAAGTTAAAGTATTAGTAAAAGTCCAACTCTTTGTAATAGCTAAAACATTTATAATGTGATAAGCCGAATCATGTCCATAGTAATAAGTTTTAGAAATAAAAGGTAAAAAGATAAAAATACTTATTAGAAATAGAAGAATATAATGCTTATTTATTTTTTGAAATTTCTTTTTTATCTTCATCTTTATACCTCCTTATGATCATATGTAAACATGTAAACGTCAAAAGCATCTTTTAAAGACTCATCATCAGTTAAAGTATAATTATCAATATGCCAGTCATCAATATTATATAAAACACCTTGAGCACCATGATGTCTTAATCTTATTTCTACATTAGATTTATTTGTATCTTCAATAAATCTTTCTTTACGATAATTTAGATAATTACGACTTTTTACCATTTCATTTAATTGAGCTGCTGTTATTAAAAGAGCATTTACTACAAATATTATTATTGTGACAAAACATAATATATTAATAAGCTTTTTACTATTAGTTTGGAAAAAGTATATTAAAACATAAATCGGTAATAGAAAAGCATAAGGTATATATCTTGCCCAGTAACTACCATCTAAAAATAGTATTAAACTAAAAGTAGTAATTAAAACTATAAGATAAGGAATTAATCTATCATAGTCTTTTTTCTTAATTAATTTAAAGAGCATAAAGATTGTACCTATTACAGTTAATATAAAGATAGCACTAAATAAAGGTCCAAATCCACCCATACGAATATCAGGAGTAGCATAGTTATTTATTTCTTCTTTTGATGTTGTTAGGGGAATTTTTAATTCAGCTTCGTTAGTTTGTTCTACATAACTTGGTGAAACATTTTCTCCTTTAGCAAAAATACTTGTTAAAAATAGTTTTAACGAACTATCATTTTGCATAGATGTTGGTATTTCCATCATTACCATATTAGGCACATGATTTTTACCATACAAAGGATATAATGGATGTCCATGATCTATAAAGTTTTTAGTATAAGAACCACTTCCAACTATTAAAACAGATACTATAACAACAACTATATAGTAAATAGTTTCTTTTATAATAAATGGTTTGAACAACTCTTTATTAGTTAAGAAGTTTTTAATATGACGATATAAATATAATACTAAACAGAATATGGCACTATAAGCAAGTCCTGTAAATTTAGCATTAATACACCAAATAATACACATAGCTAGTATTAAATAATTATCTTTGTACGTTTTTTTATTAAATGGTAATAAACATAACAAAATTATAATGAATAAGCTAATTCCTAAAACACCATCTAAATAAAAGTTTGATAATTGTACAAGACTTATAGGATTAAATGCTAAAACTCCTGCTAAAAAAAGACTCTTTATTGGTTTTACTTTCATCTGCTTAAAAATATTATATAATAGGAAAAAACCAATAAATAAGAATAATATATTAAATACTTTTCCTCTTTCTATTTTATTAGTTGCTGCGTAAACAACAGCCCCAAAAGTTTCTGTTCCTTTAGCATAATGATCTACCCAATTTACATTGACATTATCTTCATAAACATCAAAAGGGTTACCTTTATCTTTATTAAAATCAGCAACTGTTTCATAAGTAGGATTCCAACCATTCTTCATTGCTCCTACTGCTAATTTATGATAAGTATTACCATCAGCTGTAGAGTCATATGTCATACCTACCCCAAATGTAAGAATGAAAAATGCAATAATTCCCACAAAAATTGGTAACAAAGATTTAGTCTTTTTTTCTTTCCTTAAAATATAATAAATTATTGCTGACAAAATAATTCCTAAAGGTAAATGTAGTGAAGTTATAGAAACTTTACAAATAAAAAGTATATTCGTAACAATTAATGTCGTAGTAGCAAATATTAATAAGTATAAAGAAACTTCATAGAAAAAGCTCATAAATTTATCTATCTTATTAACTATATTTTTATGCATAATAAAACCTCCCAAAAAAGCTATTTATAATTTTTTTTAAATTCCCAATAATTAGATAAAGCTGTTATACCTAAAAATCCTAATAAAAGAAATACTGGTATAAAGTTTATTAAATATCTAGAGCTAGCCTCCCAAATAAGAAAGAACAAATAAACACCAAATGTTGTAACTGAAAGAAGAAATTGTAATTTTCTTTGTTTTTCATTTAAGTAATTTCTTAAAGCTATTCCTATAACCATAAATAAAAGTATAAAATACCACTCACATTGAGAAATCACATTAAAAATACCATTTTTGTTTTCTTCAAAAATATAATCTTGTATCTTTCTTTTTTTCAAAGTTCCTTTTCCAACTATCGTAGAAGCATACATAGTACCATCTCCCCAAACATAAGCTGTTTTATCTAGAAAATGTTTTAATAGTGTATGCTTTTTTATCATAGTATTTAATCTTTTCTTTATAACTTTTATATTAGCCTTCTTTTTATTTTCAACACCAATTATTCCACCAGTAAAATCTTGTTCATGATAATCATAGTGTCCACTACCCTTTAATCCCATCATAATATAATGAGTAATTGGTACAGAAACTTCATCTAATTTTTTACTATCAAATGCCTTATAAATATAAAATTTATAAGATAAGTAAGGAATTAAAAAGCCAAGTAGTATTACTAAAGTCATCTTCATTATCTTAATAAGATTTTTATTTTCCAAGAAATGACTAATAACAATAGCAATTAATGCAATAGAAACAGTAAATTTTATACAACTACCTATTCCTAATAGTAAACCACTTAATAACAAATTTTTTTTACTTTTCTTTCTACATAAATAATAATATATTCCAGCAATTCCAAAAGGTAGTGACAAAGTATCTGTATAAAAAACTGGAACATAAGTAATTAAAGGTGTAAATAAAACTACTACTAGAAGAAATAAAGTACACTTTTCTTTAGAAAAATATTCCTTCATTATTCTATAAGTATAAAAAATAGCTATATCAATAAAAATAATATTTAGAATAATTCCCAATTTTATAGGAAATATAATATTAAAAGTAAAAAACAATCTATACCAAATTTTAAGTAATATACAAACACCTATATTAGTTGGATGAACATATAAGTATTCAAAATAATTTATAGCTGTTTTTTTACTCGCATCACTAAAAGCCATAGTGTAAGCAGTTCCAAAATCCCATGTCAAACCATCGCAAGCAAAAATATAGGCAAAGGCTAACTGTAATCCAAGAAAAAGTACAAACATAAAAAAATGTAGTCTTGAATGTTTTTTCACTTTACTTTTTATAAACTTAAATAATAAATAATTTATCAAAAAGTAAATTGCTAAATATAAAATCATAATATATGGCTTTATAATTATAGTTCTATCTTTATTTATATTAAGAAAATTATTTAATATTATACATGAAAATAAAAAGAAAAAGATAATTAAAAAGATACTTATCAAATTCATTTTTATAGTATTTTTCTTCATTCGATATAATTTACAATATAATTTAGATAAGCATTTATTTTTTTCTATTGTCCTTTGAGGAAAACTTCTTGTTTCATAATATTTATTATCTTTATAATCAGGAACTTCTTTTTTCAAATAAGAAAAGGCTTCATCAATAAAATTATCTGCTACTTTTACATCTTCTTGAACACGTTGTTGAATAGTATAATTAGTAATAATCCGAACAGTTAATTTATCAAGACTTTCTTTTAGATACTCGACATTTTTTAATTTATTCCTAATTATATCAATAATTTTCAAAATATCAAAAATGCGCTCATCACGAATAGTAGTTTCACTATTTTTATGAATAACATAGTAATTTAAAGGTTCATTTATTTTACCTATTTTTTTAGCTTTAAGTAAGCATTCTACTACAAAAGGTGCATCTTCGTATTTTAAATCTTCAATAAATTTTATACCATTATCTTTTATAAGGCTAGTTTTATATAATTTATTCCAAGGTGATAGATTAATCTTTTCTAAAAGTATTGGCATCTTTTCTAAAGTAGTATTTTCAAAAGCCATTAAATCTTCAAGGACCAATTTTTCATCAGTAACACGATAAAAGTCACATACTACCATGTCAAGCTTTTCTTTATGAGCTTTTTCATAAAGCTTACTACAAGCATCATTTGCTAAATAATCATCACTATCTAAAAACATTATGTATTCGCCAGTTGCTTTTTCTATTCCAAAATTTCTCGTCTTACCTATTCCTTGATTTTCATTTTTAAAGTATTTAATTCTCTTATCTGTATATTTCTTAATTATTTTTTCTGTATTATCAACTGAACCATCATTTACAATAATAAATTCTAGTTCCTTTTTAGTTTGAGATATTAAAGAATCAAGACATTTTTCTATAGTTTTTTCGGCATTAAAAGCTGGAACAATAATACTTATATCAATTTTTTTCATCTAATTTTCCTCTTTTGTAGCTGGCTCTTCATCTGTTTCTGTCTCTCTAACTATATAAATTGGTCTTTTCTTTACTTCAAGATATGTTTTTGATAAATACATTCCCATAACACCCAAGAAAAACAATTGAACACCACTTGTAAAAATAATAATACAAGCAAGTGATGGCCAACCACTAACAGCATCTCCAAAAATTAAAGTTTTACATATTATAAATACTATAGCAATGAAAGCTACTAAGCAAAACAAAAGACCAATAAAAGCTGAAACTACTAATGGTGTTGTAGAAAAAGCTAAAATTCCTTCTAATGCATATTTAAATAATTTAAAAAAGTTAAATTTTGATTTTCCTGCTACCCTATCTCCTGTTTCAATATCAATCCATTTTGTATTAAAACCAACAAAACTAAAAATACCTTTTGAATAACGATTATACTCTTTCATTTCTAAAATAGCATCAACCATTTTTCTTTTCATTAAGCGAAAATCTCTTGCTCCTGGAATTTGTTTAGTAGAAGAAATCTTACCAATCAAAATATACCAACATTTTGTAAAAAACTTTCTAAGTAAAGAATAATCTCTATGAGATTTAGTATATAAAGCAACACAATCATAGCCTTCTTCTTGAATTGTTTTATACATTTGTATTACCATAGTTGGAGGATCTTGCATATCAGCATCCATTATCGCAACATAATCCCCAGTTGCATTCTCAAGTCCTGCATACATTCCTGCTTCTTTTCCAAAGTTCCTTGAAAAAGAAATAAATCTAACACGTGAATCTTTTTTAGCATAACTTTTTATAATTGATAAAGTTCTATCTTTACTTCCATCATTAATAAATAAAAATTCAAAATCAACGTAATTCATTTCTTTTGCTACTTTAGAAATTTCTTTATAAAAAATAGGAAGAGATTCTTCTTCATTATAACAAGGAACTATTATTGAAATTTTATCTTTAGCTTTTTTCACCGAAAACACCTCTTTCATAGCTTTATATATTTATTTTATCTTAAATTTAGTTTTTAGTCTAGGAAAGTCTTCTATTTTACAAATTTATAATATATCTTTGGACTAATCTTTAAAAATAAATATTTAATTTTTCTAGGAAATGTATCTTTTAAAAGATTATCAAACACTTTATCTTGGACTAATTTTTTTCTATATATCTTATAATCATTTTTCTTTAATTCACAAATTTTTAAAATAAGAGAATTAGCAATAAAGCTTTTAAATACTTTAGAATTTATATTTGTTTTAGCTATTTCTTTATCTAAATAAAGATAATGATTATAAAAATCTTTTACTTTTCTTTTTGTCCATTCATAATCTTTATTATTCATAATACTTCCACTTCTTCGATAATAATTATAACCTATATAAGAAATTGCTTTAACAGAAGAAGCTTTTATAATTACTAAAGGAATTAATCCATAATCTTCATGAACTGTATCTTCCATAAATTTAAATTTTTCTTTTAAAAAGTAACTTCTTTTATATATGTAACACCACGCATTTTCTACAAAGTGATATTTTGTAATTTTTTTAAAGGCTTCTTCTCCTAATAATGAATTAAATGCTTCTTCTTCGTATTTTACTATTTCTCCTTGATCATTAATTGTTTGTACTTGAAATCTTAATATGTCTGGACTATCTTCTATATTTTTAGCTAATTTTCTTAATAAGTCTTTTTCTAAAAAATCATCACTATCTAAAAATACTAAATACTCTCCTTTAGCTTTTTTTATACCTAAATTTCTAGCACTTGAAACGCCATAATGTTTTGTAGTAATAACTTGATAATTATATTTTGAAGCTATTTCTTCACTTTTATCAGTTGATCCATCATTAATAACTATCACTTCATAATCAGTAAATGTCTGATATTTAACACTATCTAGGCATCTTTTTAAGTACTTATCAACATTATAAACAGGTATAATTATACTAAATTTAGGCATTTATACCACCTCATCAAATATTTTTTCTAATTGTTTAATTCTTTTAGCTTGTATTTTTTCAATATCAATATTTTTCATTTTCTTTTTATTAGTAAAAATCTTTTTTACTTCTTTAGGAATTAATTTTTCTTCTTTAGATATAATATAAGCATAGTCTTTACCAATATTTATTTCTTCATCACTAACATCTATTGTTGTTATAAATGGCTTCTTTAAGGTTAATCCTTCTAAATAAACAACAGGAAAACCTTCATAATCGGAGGTAAGTAGTAAATAATCTGCTTCTTTCATATATGGATAAGGATTAGATTTTGGACCTAAAAATTCTATTCTATCGCTCAAACCTAATTTTTTACTTAATTCTTGATACATATTTTCATCTGGTCCTGAACCTATTACCCATAAGTGTGTATCTTGCAGCTCTTTTACTATGTTAATTGCTCTAGTTAGTTTCTTTGATGAATCATCAAGTCTTCCTACAAATACTAATAATTTTTTATCTTTTGGATGTTTAATAGTTATTTCTTTTAGACTATCTTCTTTTATCTTTTTAGTATTAATAAAGTTATTAAATACTTTTACTTTATCCTTCAAAGTTTCATATAATGTTAAAAAATAATCTTTCGCTTCATTAGAAACAAAAATAATATGTTTATAGTCTTTTACTTTTCTAGAATCAAAAAATTCTTTTACTTCATCATCTGTTTCATAGACATCTTTATAATTACTATGAACGTATAATGCTGTATTATCTGAAGCTATTTTTACTAATTTATTTGAACTATAACTATATGTTGTGTAGCAGCAACTAAAGTCATAATTTTTATAATTATATATTTCAAAAGCTAATTTTCGTAAGCAATTGATTAATTTTCTAAATAGAATAAATCTATTATTACTAACCTTTACTTCTCTTAAAGTAACACTTTTATTAAGATCTTTAAGTAGCTTACCTCTTTTTTCTTCAAGTACTAAAGTAACATTATATTTATTATAATCAATATTATCTAGTAAATTAATTTGCGCTTTTTCTATTCCTCCTATTTCTAAATTAACACCTGCAAATAATAAATCTTTTTTATCTTTTTTATTTAAAGAAATAATTATTAAGGCACTAAGCAAACTAACAGAAGGTCCTGTTATAATATGTCCTGTAAAGAAACTCAAAATTATTATAAATAGAAAACTTAAATATAACATATAATTTTGATAATTAATTTTAATTGCATTTCTCAAAACTTTAATAATTACATATAAAGATATGCCAAAAAATATTAAGAAGCCAACTATTCCATTAGAATACAATATATCAAAATAATCCATTTCAATCATTTTTAATTTTTTTTGTTTTTTATAATAACCTATTCCAAATACTTTTTGATAAAAAGGTGCTTTATCGTATATTTTATTTTTTCGTGCTAAAAAAGTAAGTCTTTCACTAAAAATAAAATGGTCGACAAACTTCTCATCTTCAAACACTTCAAAAACATTATCTAGTTCTAAATAATCTAAATGTGTTTTTATATTTTTATAAAAATTTGTCTTTGGAACAATAAAAACTAAAGCTATAGAAAATAAAGTTAAAAATATAAAGGAAATACCTATAATCTTATATGCTTTTTCTTTAAAGCTCTTTACCCATAGATAAATTAATGAAAAAATAATTGTAATTACTAAAGCTAAAAGAGGTGTCTTTGTACCCATCATTAATATAACTGATAAGTAAAGTAATGTTGCTATAAGAGAAAAAAGATTTCTCTTTTGTAATACAATGATAAAAAGAATTGGTGTCAATAAAGAAATGATTCCACTAATTTCATTAGCTGAATTATAAAAGCCTAAAGTTCCTGCTTTAGTAATTTCATATGTCTTGTAGCCAACATTAAAAATTGTTGGTACGAATATACATAGTAAGTATAAAAGTAATGTAGTAAAAAAGGTCATTTTACTAATTTTTATTTCATCTTTTAGAGAATAGATAGAAATTAATATAATTGGAAAATAAAATACTTTTACTAATTCTTGCACTTCTTTAAAAAAGTTTGTTGGGTAAATTATCTTACCCATTATAAAGAAGATAAAATAAGTTCCTACTAAAATATAAGGTATAAGTAAATTTTTCTTTTTATAAGTAATTAGACATACTAACATTAAAGCAACCATAAATAGAACTTTTAAAACAATTCCTATTGTAATTGGAAAATTAAATATATGAATATTTAGTCCTGTAATTAAATCTAATATAGGTTGAAAAAGCAAAAAACTAGCAATGAAAATATTTATATTCTTTTTAATTTTTCCCATATTTCTACCACCTCTTCTTTTGTTTTTCTTACTTAATATTATAGCATGCAGAATAACTAATAGTAAAATAAAGTTATTGTTTTTTAGGAAAAGAAAAATATTTTTCTAAAATTTTAA
>CANQIM010000017.1 GCA_947624075.1 uncultured Bacilli bacterium
GTTTAATGATAGATTCTATTTGTAATCATGGTTTTATAAGTAAAATGAAATAATTTATTGAAAAAAATTCTAATTTTGTAGAAAAAAAGTCTTATTATGTGATAGAATAGAATTGAGAGAGTAGAGGTGAGATGTGTGCCCGATAAAATGTTTTTAACAGTAATTGTTGTCGTCATGACATTGGTCATTTTAGTGGTCTTATTTCATCTAATTAGGTCTCATAGAAAAAAGTTTTATAAAGATAAAGTGAAAGAATTAGAAGTACAAAGAAATATGATTGCTTCTACTCCAGTATTAATTGAACTTTCTAAGATAGAACCTATTATAAAAAATGAGAAGATGGAAGAAAAATATAATAAGTGGCAAGATAGATTTTCTTATCTAAAAGATAATAGGTTAAATGTTATTAATGATATGCTAATCGATTTAGATTTTTTTGTTGATAAAAGAGATTATAAATCATGCGGCTATAGAATTGCGAAAGTAGAGATAGAAATTTATAAAGTAAGAGAAGCTGCAGAACATTTATTAGAAGAAATTAGAGATGTAACTTTAAGTGAAGAAAAATATCGCACGATAGTTACAAAATTAAAATCTAAATATCGTGCTTTGAATAAAGAATTTCAAGATCATAAGCAATTATATGAATCTATGCAAGAAGCTATAGAGTTGCAACTTGAAAATATTGAAAGACGCTTTATGGATTTTGAAAAAGTAATGGAATCTAATGAATATAATGAAGTTGTTCATATCGTTAAAGCTCTTGATACAATGATTGATCATATGGACATTTTAGTTACGGAAGCACCTGATGTTTTATTGATGGCTAATCAAGTTATACCTAATAGGATGGCAGAAGTTGAAAGAACTTATAAAGAAATGCTAGAAAAAGGTTATCCTTTAGAATACTTAAATATTGAATATAATTTAGAAGAGTCTAAAAAGACGATTGAAAAAATACTTGATAAAGTAAAGGTTTTAGACTTAGAAGGTTGTATGTTTGATTTACGTACGATGCTTGAGTATTATGATTCTTTATTTATCGATTTTGAAAAGGAAAGGTTATCTAAGAAAGTTTACGAAGAAGAAAAAGATGCTTTTGCGAAAAAGCTTGAAAAGACTAATCAGTTAGTTAAAGATATTTATGATCAACTTGACGATATTAAAAGTATGTATGATTTGAATGATAACGATGTTGAAATCATTCATGAAGTTAACAAAATTTTAGTTGTTATTAATGATGATTATAATAAAATGCTTGGTAAGGAAGAAAGTCATGCTACTCCATATTCTGCTTTAAATGAAGAAATTGAGAATTTGACAGTACGTTTAAAAGATATGGAAGATGATTTTGATAAGGCACTTAAAAATTTAGGCAACATGTATGATGATGAAGCACGAGCTAGAGAACAACTAGATGAAATTCAAGATTTACTTAAGCAATGTAAGAGTAAGATTCACAGTTATAAATTACCGGTTATTACAGATAATTATTTTGTACAATTATCAGAAGCTAATGAAGCGATTGAAGATGTTATAAGTGAGTTAGAACTTAAGCCTATTGTTATTAAAACTTTAAATACTAGAGTTGATACAGCTAGAGATTTAGTACTTAAGCTTTTTAATACAACTACAGAGATGGTTAAAACGGCAAAACTTGCTGAAATGGCAATTGTTTATGCTAATAGATATAGAATTAATAGAGATGATATAAGTAAAAGACTAGATGATGCAGAGACTAAGTTCTTTAAAGGGGAATATAAAGTAGCTTTTGATGTAACTATTCAAGCAGTGGCATTAGTTGATGAAAAAATGAAGATAAAATTCGAGGAGTTGTCTAATGAATAAGAAAGGTTATGCTAAATTTGAGGTTTTAACAGTTTTGGTTTTATTGGTAGTTATATCAGCCGTTTTACTTACAATGATACTTAAAGCTGTTAATAATCAAAAAATTAATATGATGATTACAAATGCTAAGAACTTTTCAAATAGGGTAATTGCTGAAGAGATGACTGGAAATTCTTATTATTTAAAGGATGCTATTAAAGATGAAATATATGATGAAATAAGAAGTCCTTTTAGTTCTAATAACTGCGATGAAAATGAATCTAAAATTGAATTTTCTGGTGCAAATAGATATGTTACTTTGAAATGTGATGAATATATCATTTATAATGAAGCATCTAATAGTGACGAATATAATGTTTATAAAGTATCAGAATGGACAACAGAAAAGGATGGAGAAAAAATACAAAAAATGCAAGGTTATAGTTGCAAAAGCAATGGTAAAGAGGTATTTAGTGAACCTTATGAAGAAAAAATCTTTATAGATAAAGTTAATGAAAAGTACAAAAAAACTTATACATCAATTAGTGAAATTACTGATTGTCAAGTTGAATCTAAAGAATTATATAGAAACTTAACTTTAGTAAGATAGTGTGATAGGCTTGTTGAACAAGCTTTTTTTCTTGAAAAAAATAAGAAAACTGGTATAATTTTAGGAGTAATTAAGCTTTTAGGAGGAATTATGGACAGAGTTATATTAATTAAGTACGGAGAGCTAAGTACTAAAAAAGGAAATAGAAATTATTTTATAAATACACTTTATAATAATGTAAAGAAGAAACTAGCAAGTTATGATGTGAAAATTAATAAAGATAGAGCAAGAATGTATATAACATTTAAAAATGAAGAGTTGGATTCTATTAAAGCAGTAATTGATAAGATATTTGGAATTCATATGTATCATATTGCTTATATTGTTGCAAGTGAAGAAGAAAGCATTAAAGAAAAAGTTTTAGAAATTTTAAAAGAAAAAGAATTTTCCACATTTAAAGTGGAAACTAAAAGAAGTGATAAGAATTTTAAGATACATAGTGGAGATATGAACAATATACTTGGTGGGTTAATTTTAAAAAATATTGCAGGAGTAAAAGTAGATGTTCATAATCCAGAAGTATTAGTAAAGGTCGAGATAAGAGAAAACAATACTTTTATATATTTAAATAGCTATGAAGGTAGTGGTGGGTATCCAGTAGGTAGTCAACCTAAGGGAATGCTTATGTTAAGTGGAGGAATAGATTCCCCAGTTGCTGCATACTTAGCAATGAAAAGAGGAGTAGTAATTGAGGCTGTTTACTTTGAAGCTATTCCTCATACGAGTTTAGAGGCTAGGAATAAAGTAATTGAACTTACGAGAAAGCTTTGTGCTTATACAGATAAGATTAATTTACATGTTGTTAATTTCACTCCAATACAAGAAGCAATTTATAAGTATTGCCGAGGTGATTATTGTATAACAATTATGAGACGTATGATGTATCGTATTATGGAAATGATTACTAAAAAGCATGGTGGTTATGTTATTATAAATGGTGAATCAATTGGTCAAGTAGCTTCCCAAACATTAACTAGTATGAATGTCATTAATGCGGTTACAAATATTCCTGTAATTAGACCAGTAGCTTGTTTAGATAAATTAGAAATTATTGATATAGCTAGAAAGATAGATACTTTTGATATAAGTATATTACCTTATGAGGATTGTTGTACTGTATTTGTACCAAAGCATCCTGTCATAAATCCTCGAATGGATGTCGTTTTAAAAGAAGAAGAAAAATTTGCTTATGAAAAAATGTTAGAAGAAGCGGTAGAAAGTATTGATACATTTACGATAACTAGTGCTAATCAAGAATTTAGTGATTTGTTATAATTTACCAGTAGATTTATGTATTAAAAATAAGAAATTTCACACTCTAATAATGTAGGAGGTGAAATAATGAAGAAAAATGCTTCTATGAAAGTTAGAGTTCCAGGTTCAAAACAAGCAATCGAACAAATGAAATACGAAATTGCCAACGAATTTGGAGTTAACTTAGGTGCTGATGCATCAAGCCGTTCCAATGGTAAAGTTGGTGGTGAAATAACTAAAAGATTAATTGAAAAAGGTATGGGACGTAGACAAAGTAACAATAGTAACAGTAATAGACAATCTCAATCAAGATCAAAATCAAATTCACGTAGTAAAAATAGTAAATAGTGAATATTAATTAAATTAGTTATTTAAAGATAGGTTTTCTAAAAAATCTATCTTTTTCTTTTATAAAAAGGTCTATAACTATGAAAAAGCTCAGTTTTTAGTTGTAATTTTTTAGTATTTTTGCTATTATATGTTTAGTTTTGAAAGTGAGGAAGATATTATGAAATTATTATCTGTAAATGCTGGTAGTAGTACACTTAAATTTAGAATGTATGAAATGCCAGAAGAAAAAGTTATATGTAAAGGAGCTTTTGATAGAATTGGAATTGAAGGATCTAATTTTAGTTTAAAGTTTGCTGATAAAAAAATAGAAGAAGATGTTGAGTTAAAGGATCATAACGATGCTGTTAAGATTTTACTTGAACAATTAGTAAAAAATGGAATAGTTAATTCACTAGATGAAATAGAAGCTGTAGGACATAGAGTTGTTCATGGTGGAAGTAAATATGCTAGTAGTGTTTTAATTACAGATGAAGTTATTAAGGAAATAGAAGAGTTGAGTGATTTAGCACCATTACATAACCCTGCTGCTTTAAAAGGAATTAAAGCTTTTAGTGATAATGTTTCTAATGCTAAAATGGTTGCTTGTTTTGATACAGCTTTTCATCAAACAATGGAAAAAGATGCTTACCTTTATTCAGTACCTTATTCTTGGTATGAAAAGTATGGTGTACGTAAATATGGTTTCCATGGTATGAGTCATAAATTTATTTCTGAAAAATTAAGTGAAATGCTAGGTAAAAGTGCTAATTTAATTATTGCCCATATTGGTAGTGGAGCATCAGTTAGTGCTGTTAAAGAAGGTAAATGTGTAGATACAACAATGGGATTTACACCAAATGCTGGAGTAATGATGGGTACAAGATCTGGTGATATTGATTATTCAATGATAGGTTATTTAACTAAAAAAGGCTTAAGTTATGAAGAAGTTGATAATAGTCTAAATAAAGATAGTGGCTTATTAGGAATTATTGGTAAGAGTGATTTGCGTGATATTGACGAGTTATTTGAAAAAGGTGATGAAAAGGCTGTTTTAGGAGTTAATATGTATACTACTAGAATAGCTGATTATATAGCAAAGTATTACCTTAAGTTAGAAGGTAAGGTTGATGCTATATGCTTTACTGCAGGAGTTGGGGAAAACGATGATATTATTAGAAAAGAAGTTGTAAAAAAACTTGCTCCATTAGGAATAGTACTTGATGAAGATAAAAATAAAGAAACTTTAATTAGAAAAGGAAAAGAAGGAATAATTTCTAAAGCTGAATCTAGTGTTCCTGTATATGTACTTGCAACAGACGAAGAATTAATGATAGCTAGAGATACATTCGATTTAGTAGCTTAACTTTTATGTGATTAAGGGGGTAAAGCATGAAAGACTTTTGTGCAGCAGTCAATAATTCAACTGGTAAAAAGATATCTATTGATACTTTAAGGCAATTAATACCTAATGATGAAAAAAGATTTGAAATAAAATATTCCATAGTTGAAGTACCTTTAGATAATGATGATAGAAGATTTACCTATAATCACAAGAAAAGACCATTTATAGTTTTAACAAAAATACCTAGTCAAAAAATATATCGTGGAGTTTTTACAACAAGTAATTTGGCAAGTAGACTTTATACAAAGACAAATTTACAGAAGTATAAGCTTATAATTGGAGCAGAATATGATTTGCCAAAAAAATCTTTAGTTGAACATAAATTTTTCAAAAGAATTCCTTATAAAAATGTTTTAGAAGATTATGGAATGCTTGGAGAGAAAGATACCTTAAAATTAATTAAATATACTTGTCTTTCACATTCAGTTAATCTTGATATAAGTAAAAATATGAATGTTATTGACGTAGGAGATGTTATAAGTGTTGCCGAAAAAAATTATTTTATTTATAAAGTTACAGATGAGGCAGTAGAAGGTATTAATATAGAAAAAGTTCTAGATGGTATTAAATTTCGAGAAAATGCTGAATATTTTAGATGTTGTGGAGAAATATATTTTATTAATTATAAAGATAGGTTAGTTTTAAATAATAATGATAATTTGTTATTAGTTGATAGTTTTCCTTCTAGTACAGTTGAAGTTGTAAAAGAAAAGAAATATCTAAAAGAAAGAAAGTAAATTAAAAACTTATAGATAAATAGTTAAAGTATAAGATAGTAAATCTTGACTTTTTCTTTTCTAAAAATGAAAGGTTTTTTGAAAAAATTATAAAATTAAGGTAAAATTATGGTTTTTTTGTTAAATGTTAAGGACGAGGTCTAAATCTATTATTAGAAAATAAATTTTTATAGGTTAATAGACATTTTGAAAAGAATTTAGTAAAATATATATAAGTTATAGAAAGAGGGATTTTATGAAAATAATTTCAATTAATGCAGGAAGTAGTTCTTTAAAGTTTACTTTATTTGAAATGGATAATGAAGAAGTTATTGCAAGTGGTGTCTTTGAACGTATTGGAATTGAAGGCAGTAAATATACAATTAAATATAACGGTGAGAAAATAGAACAAGAAATAGAACTTTTAGACCATACGGATGCTGTTAAGGTACTACTTGAAAAGTTAATTGATTTAGCGATTATTAAATCTTTAGATGAGATTAAGGGTGTAGGACATCGTTTAGTTCATGGAAAAGATAAATACAGTAAATCAGTTATTATTACTGATGAAGTTATTGAGGACTTAGAGGCATTTAGAGAATTTGCTCCACTACATAATCCAGCTAATGTTTTAGGAATTAAAGCTTTTAGAGAAGCTTTGGGTGAAGATACTTTAATGGTTGGTGTTTTTGATACGGCTTTTCATCAAACTATGGAAAAAGAAGCTTATTTATACCCAGTTCCTTATAAATGGTATGAGAACTATGGTGTACGTAAATATGGTTTCCATGGTACAAGTCATCGCTTTATGGCTTTGTCAATGAAAGAAATACTTGGAAGAGAAAATTTCAAAATGATTTCTTGTCATATTGGTAATGGTGGTTCCATATGTGCAATTGATAATATGAAATGTATTGATACTTCAATGGGCTTTACTCCTTTGGCTGGAATAATGATGGGTACTAGATCAGGAGATGTTGATCCTTCTATAATACCTTATGTTATGGAAAAAGAAGGTAAAAATGCTAGTGAAGTAGTAGATGATTTAAATAAAGTCAGTGGTTTATTAGGGTTAAGTGAATGTAGCAGTGATATGCGAGATATTTTAAGTAATATTGAGCAAGGAAATGAGCAAGCTCTTTTAGCAAAGAAGAAATATGTTCGTCGAGTAGTTGATTATATAGCTCAATACTATGTATTGCTTGGGGGAGTTGATGCTATATGCTTTACGGCAGGAGTTGGGGAAAATAGTGTACCTGTTAGAAAGGAAATATGTGAATCACTTGCTTGTTTAGGTGTTAAAATAGATTTGGAATTAAACGAAAAACGAGGAGAATTTGTAAAACTTAGTACAGATGAGTCTAAAATATTAGTTTATGTAATACCAACTGATGAAGAATTAATGATTGCTAGAGATACACTAAATTTAATTCAAAATAGATAGGAAATGTATGATGTATAAAGAAATTTATGAGAAAATAAAGGAATATGAAACAATAGTTATAGCTAGACATGTTGGTGTTGATCCAGATGCATTGTGTGGACAACTTGCCTTGCGTGATTCTATAAAGCTAACTTTTCCAGAAAAAAAAGTGTTGGCTGTAGGAACAGGTAGTATTAAATTTTTGCAAATTGGGAAACTTGATAAGGGTGAAGATGTAACTGATGCCTTATTAATTGTTGTTGATACACCTGATATAAAAAGAGTTGATTCAGTTGACTTTTCGCAATTTGCTTATAAAATTAAGATTGATCATCATCCTTTTGTTGAAAATTTTTGTGATATAGAGTTAATTGAAGATACAGCTTGTTCAGCTTGTGAAATTTTAATGAAGTTATTATTAGAGACGGATTTACAATGTGATATGGAAATTGCTGAAAAACTTTATATGGGATTGGTGTCTGATTCTAATAGATTTTTGTTCAATAGTTGCACAAGTAGTACTTTTAAGTTAGTAGCTAAATATATAGAAATGTATAATTTAGATTTAAGTAAAATGTATCAAAAACTTTACTTACGTCCTTTGAATGAAGTACGCCTAGAGGGCTATATTTCTTCAAATATGGTAGTAACGGAAAACTCCTTAGCATATATTCAAATAACAGATAAAGTAATTAATGAGTTTGGAGTAGATAGTGCTGCCGCAGGAAATATGGTTAATAATTTTAATTTTATCGAAGAAATTATTGTGTGGGCAACTATTACTGAAGATGTGAAAAATAATCAAATTCGTGTTTCTATAAGATCACGTGGTCCAGAAATTAATCAAATGGCTGAGAAATATGGTGGTGGTGGTCATAAGTTTGCCTCTGGGGTAAAACTTCGTACCTTTGCTGAAGCTATGCAGTTGATGAATGATTTAGATAAGCTTGTAGGGGAATATAAAGAAAAGAATAAGGAGCGATAGTATGGTAATTAAAGACGCTAATTTAGAAGTAATTGCGACAAGAAGAAGCCAGTATCCTGAAGGTGGGAAGCCCGAATTTTTATTGGTAGGGAGAAGTAATGTAGGAAAAAGTAGTTTTATTAATGCGATATTGGGAAGAAAAAATTTAGCTCATACATCTGGACGACCTGGTAAGACGCAGACACTTAACTTTTATAATGTGAATAATGGAGAATTTTTCTTAATAGATGTTCCTGGTTATGGTTTTGCTTCCGTAGACAAGAAAACACAATCAAAATTTGGTATGATGATAGAAGAATATTTGGAAAAACGTCAAGAATTGAAAAGAGTTTTCTTATTAGTTGATTTTAGAATGAAGCCTACTGAAGATGATTTACTGATGTATAATTTTTTAAAGTATTATAATATACCAGTTACTGTAGTTGCGACTAAGGCAGATAAAGTAAGTGGTAGTAAAAAAGAAAAAAATTTGAAAGATATGCTTAATACACTTGATTTAGTGGTTGGTGATGATTTGGTAGTATTTTCTAGTGTGACAAGACTTGGTGTTAAAGAAGTAGTTAAAAAAATAGAAGACCTAGTTAGTGTGGAAACTCTCTAGGTTTTTTTCATATATTATTTTAGGTGGGAAAATGAATATTAAACAAGTTGCCAAAGATAATTATAAAATTTTTATAAATAAACTTTTTTTTAAGGGAAGTTTTGATGAAAAAGAAAATATTATTGATTTTGTAAAAGATATTATCTTGAAAAAAAGAAAAGTATTAAACTTACGGGGTTTTTATAAAGTACTAGTCTACGTTAATAAAAAGATTGGAATGTTTATTGATATGGTAAAACTTGAAGATAGTAGTTATTTTAATAATTTGGATTTAAGGGTAATTGTTAATAACGATAGTGAAGTTTACTTTGAAACTGAAGATTATTTTTTTATTGCTGATGGCAAAGATATTAGATATTTAGATGGTAAATTTTATTTGCTAGTAGATGAATTTTTTCAAGAAAAAATAGAAAATGAAGAATTTGGTCGGTTTATTTATGGCGAAGATGTGATTAATGTACTAGCTAATGGCGTAATTTTATGATAAAATTTTAGATAGAGTAAAAAGTGGTGATTAAATTGAGTAGTAGAAGAAAGTTTTTTTTAATATTCATTTTTATTATTTTAGATATATTTTTATTAATTGGATTCTTAGTAATTAGAGATAAAACTTTAGAAAATACCTTAAAAAATGAAATAGATTCATTGAAAGAACTAGACATTACAAAAGATAGGTATAATACAAAGATTAAAACAAGAGGAAATTACGCTATTATTGAAAAGGCTATTAAAGAATATTTAGATAATTATGCAGTAAATTTGCAAAGTGTTTTGGGAATTTTAAGCGATGAAGAATTTACAGGTCTTTTATTAGCAGATAACTATACAGATGATTTAGAATTTAAAGAAGAATTTGCCTTTATTGAAAAAACGAAAGATAGGTTTAATAAAAAAATTAATGAATTAATTGATGAGTGCGATAAAGAAAATATAAAAGATTATATACGAACGAAGATGGTTGATCCATATTATATAGCACTTTATGAAGAATTGATGATTGATGATAATGCAAGTCGAGACATAATTGAATCTCGTGAGTTATTAGGAAGAACTAAGGCAAGGGTAAATTTAATATTAGATACTTGTGAAGACATTTTCAATTTTTTGAAAATGCATAGTGCAGAATGGGTAGTAGAAGATGGAGAAGTTAAATTTAAAACACAAGCTCTATTGGATCAATATAATGCCTATTTAAAGAATATTCAGTAAAAGAAGATAGTTGGTAAAAGTAAAGTTTAGTGGTGAGCTTTACTTTTTTTGCTAATTTTGCTATAATATGGGCTAATTTTGAGGAGGTTAGAAATTTGAATATAGCAGTTTGGACAGTCATAAGTATAGCTTTGTCTTCATTATCAATAGAAATGGAAAAGAAAAATATAATGCGTCTAAAAGATTTTAGAGAAATAAAAGTAGCACCAGAGATTGTGAGAAAAATTAGTAATATTGATTTTGATCGACTAGAAAAAAGCTCCTTTTCGGTTGAAGTAGAACGCTTTGTAGATGTTGTTACAAAAAATTTACCTAAGAGTAATTTAGATACTTTATATAATAATATTAATACTTTGGAAATTAAAACAGTACCATTTTTACATAGATCTTTGGGTCGTTATGATTCTACTAAAAATACCATTGTTTTGCGAAAAACATTAGAAGAATGTATATATCATGAATTGTTTCATATGGCTAGTTCTAAATTAATTGATGAAAATAAATTATACAGTGGATTTGAGCAAATAGATAAAAAATTCATGATTGGTGTTGGGATTAATGAGGGGTATACACAATTTTTAACTGAAAGATATTTCCATGATTATACTTCATTGGATGTTTATCCTCTTCATACTTTAGCTGTATCTATAATTGAGAAAATTATTGGTAAAGATAATATGCAAAACTTTTATTTTAGAAATGACTTAAAAGGCTTGGTTGAAGCCTTAGAAAAATATTGCTCAATAGAAGAGATAATGCAGTTTTTAAATAACTTGGATTCTTTGACACCAGTTTTTAATAATAGACCTTTTGATAGTAAGAAAGTAAATAAAGTATATCTTTTTTTAGCAAGAATTTGCTCAGCTAGATTAAAGGAAGATTTAGAAAAGACAAGTAATATTGATAGTTATTTTTCTATAATAAAAGACTTTTTTGCGAGTGTCGCTGATGAAAGAAACGATTATTTGACTGATGACTTAGTTCAAAATATAAATCAAGCTATAGAAGAAAAAAGAAAAGTATATCAAAAGAAAAAAGATATTGTTTTGTAGAATATCTTTTTTAGATTACGATTGCTATCATGTTGTTAGAACCTTTATTGACTACTTTAGAAAGTGTTGATTGTAGTTTGAAACGAATATTATCTGGCATTAGGTTAATTTTAGATTGAATACCTTCTTGGACGATGGAGTCTAGACTACGACCAAAGATTTCACTTTTCCATATATCATTAGGACTTTTTTCTTGATCCTTAATTAAGTGATCTATTAGTTCTTTACTTTGAAGTTCACTACCAATAATTGGTTCAAAGGTAGATTCTACGTCGACTCTAATCATGTGAATTGATGGAGCAACGGCCTTTAATTTAACACCATATCTTGGTCCTTGCTTAGTTATTTCTGGTTTATCTAGTTTCATGTCAGCAATAGATGGGGTTGCGACACCATAGCCAGTTTGTTTAACCATTTTAAGTGCATATTTAATTTGATCATATTCCCTTTTAGCAACACTATATTCTTGGAAAAGAGAAAGTAGGTCAGCTTTGTTTTTTACATCAACTTTAATAATATTTGTTAAAACTTTATCATAAAGATTGGCAGGAGCCGTTAAATTAACAGTAACAATTCCTGTAGAAGAATCAACCTCTGATAAATAGCATTTTTCAATTAAATTGTTTTCTAAAAAATGATTTGTTATTTTATCTATATCACGTAATTTATCTATTTCAATGACGCTTTCTTTGATGGAATCAATGTAAGACTTTTTAATTTCATTGTCAGGATTTAGTATAGCAATCCACTCTGGCATGTTAATTTTTACTTCCAAAACAGGAAATTCAAATAAAGCTTCACGTAAGATGTCATACATTTCTTTTTCATTCATGCCTTCGACATTAATAGGAAGAACTGGAACGTTATGCTCATTACGGAGAGCTTCAGCAAGTTTTTCAGTTTCAGGCAAAGTTGGATGAGTAGTATTCAAAATGACAATGAAAGGTTTGCCAATATTTTTTAATTCATTGATAACTCTGTTTTCTGCTTCAAGATAATCACTTCTATCAAATTCACTAATAGAACCGTCTGATGTCATAACAATTCCAATGGTAGAATGATCTTTAATTACCTTTTCTGTACCTATTTCGGCTGCTTCGATGAAAGGTATTTCTTCATTGTACCATGGTGTTTTTACCATACGAGGACCATTTTCATCTGTTGCACCTATCGCATTATTAATCATGTAACCAACGCAGTCAATAAGACGAATGTTACAAGTAAAGTCATCTATTTTTATTTTAGCACTATTGTTAGGTACAAATTTAGGTTCTGTTGTCATAATTGTTTTACCAGCAGCACTTTGAGGTATTTCATCTAAGGCTCTTTTACGTTCATATTCATCTTCAATATTAGGTACTATTAATGTTTCAACCATACGCTTTATAAAAGTTGATTTACCAGATCTAACAGCACCAACGACACCTAGATATATATCGCCACCACTTCTTTTAGCGATGTTTTTTATAATTTCTATTTTTTCCATAAATCTTCTCCTTATACAATAAATATTTATGTGTATAAAAAGAAAAAAAGAACTAATTACTGTTCTTTATTAAAACATTTTGATTGTTTTTTAGAATTAGGAATCGTTGTAAATGTTTGTAAATTATTGGTAATATGTAATGAAAAAAATTGTTTTGTTTTATGAAGTTTGTTATTATTAGGATAAGGAGTGTGCTTATAGTGAAATTTATTAAAGGAGTTAAATTGCCTTTTGTTTTAGGTGTTGTCAGTGCTTTTTTGATAATATTTGGGGTTACTTTGACGGTTACTAATTTTTCTAAGGTAGTTAGTAGTGGAGGAAGTGCATCTAAAATTATGCCAATTACAGATTCAAAAGTAGAATATTTTAAATTTCGTAATAAAAAGATGTATTTATCTGAGGATTTAGAAGAATTTACTATGCAATTTAAAGGCTTAGGTTGTAAGGGAAAATTTGAAGGAGGTAATATAACTAGTGAATTTGAAATAGATAAAATTGATTCTAAAGACCATGCTTTTTATAAAATATATGCAAAAGATAGTGGTAATTTTGTAATTAAATGTCCTATTGCGGGAGAAATATTAAAAAATGACTTTTCTCTTAACTTTGAGTATAAGCCAATAGAAGAAAAAACACCTTATGTTAATAGAAAGATTGATTATTTTCGTTTAGCAAGTATGGCGGAGCCACTAGAAATAAATTATGATAAAACGACGATTAAAATTGGTTTGAATGATAATTATAAGAAAGAAAAAATTGATGATTTAGATACAGTTATTAAAAAACTTGGTGAACCAGAAGAAAAAGATATCAGTGTGATATATCATGATCAAGTTGAAGATTTTTACTACACAGATAGTAAGTATAAATATTTTTTTAGTGTTATGGATGGAATTTCAAATAATGATGGAACTGAAGTTTATTGTCTTAGTATTTCAAGGAGGTAGAATATGAAAAAGAAAATTGTAATAGTTTTATTAATTGCTTTAACTTTAGTAACTGGTTGTGGAAAAAAGATAGAAAAAGGACAAGATAAAGATAAATTGGATAAAGAGACTTCTAAATACGGTACTACAAAGAAAATGATTATTGATGGTAGTGAACAGGATGCTATTTTAGTAGCT
>CANQIM010000018.1 GCA_947624075.1 uncultured Bacilli bacterium
TTTTTGTTCATCAGTTGGATAAAGTCTAAATTTATAAGCCTTATTAATTAACATTTATATTCCCCCTAACAATTACATTATAATACAAACGTTTGTACTTGTCAATTGAACAATTATTCTTTATAAAGAGAAAATTCCTTACAAACAAAAGAAAGTTTCCATATAAGAAACTTTTTTATTCATTTGATAATAGAAAGGAAATTACTAATTCAATTTACACTTAAATACTCCATCTTCATTTGGTTTTGTTCTAGCTTTACCAGCTTCTAAACAATAAGTCGACTCAGCTCCACAACTAGATGTATCAGTAGTAATATTTACTCTTTTTAAATCTTCTTCTTCAACTTCTTCTATTAAACCATGTTTACCTGTATCTGTAACCATTATAGTATAAGTTTCCTTTGTTATCATATTACCGCTTGTTTCTTTTACCCATTTAACATAGCCAACTAATTCTGAGCCACCAAAAGGTGATTTACCGCCAGTTTGCATCAAATCTTTTGTACCTTGATCGTTTTGGGTATCAATTACAAAGTAATAAGTACCATCT
The DNA here is from genome assembly GCA_947624075.1 of uncultured Bacilli bacterium. Lineage (GTDB taxonomy): Bacteria > Bacillota_I > Bacilli_A > RF39 > UBA660 > CANRGD01. The sequence continues at coordinate 551 of CANQIM010000018.1, forward strand.
TTAGTTCCAGATGCTGTAACCATTGAATCTTCTTTGCCTGCTACTTGCTCACAAGAAATATTATCTGCTAAAACTTCTTGTCTTACAGTTTTTATATACTCCTTAGCAGTTGATGCAAAAGTATCACGTCTAGCATTTTCAATAATTCTATTAACTGAACCAATTGCAACGATCATCAAAATACCCATAATTGTAATTACGGCCAACAACTCTATTAAAGTAAATCCTTTATTCTTCTTCATTTTTAATTTTCCTCCCAACTCTATAATTAGATTATAATAGATAATTCTCTTATTTACAAGAGATTTTTTCTAAATTTACAATTTTATACATCAGTAGTCAAAATGCAATTATTATCATTCTTTATTAAAATCCAATTTCCTTTCAACCTTGTAGTACCCTCCTGTAACGGTGTTACAACCACAAGCGTCTTTTATATAGTAAGTATCTAAACTACTTAATTCTACATTTACATTACTTATGGAGTATAATTCCTTTGCTTCAACACCTTTTTCTAATGCCGTCTCAGTAGTAACATCAATTCCAAAAAGTGTATGATCATCATCTGTCATTTCTTCAGCCAATCTTACATAATATTCATATCTTTTACCAACTCTTTTAATAACAACAAATGATTGATCTCTTAAATATTTTCCTCCATTAGGTGGATTTTCATATTCAGAATTATCTAAATAACCTAAAGACATAAGTATACAGTTATTATTTCCTGGTCTTACAACACCATTGTTACCGGCCATTTTATATTTAGCTGTTGAAATCATCTTTTTAGCATCTTCATTATAAGTTTTTTCTTTATTTTGGGTTAAAATTCCAACGACATTAGGAACTGTAACAGCCATTAATATACCTAGTATTGTTAAACTAGCAAGTAGTTCAACTAGAGTAAAACCATTCTTCTTCATATACCTTACCTCTATGTTAATTATACAAAAGAAAAATATTATCTGCAATAATCTTACTTCAAAATCTTTTGCATATTATTAATTTCCTGTAAAGAAGTATTAGAGTACAAACTTTCATCAAACAAAAAGCCATATCTAAATAGACAAAAGCCTTCATATTGTTTAATATTTCTACTAGAAATTATCTCTTTCATTATGATATTATCATTATTTAACCACTCATTACCACCACTTTTGGCATACTCATCAAATTTTCCAACTTTATAAAAGGCTAAAGCAACTAGCATTTTAATATTTTTATTTTCTATTAAATTACTCCACTCTTCTAACACTTTTGGAAAACTTTGTGTTTCATTAAAAAAGCCATAATATATTTGAGGCATAATAAAGTCTATATATAAATCACTTTTAAGCCATAACTTTACATCGGCAAAATTTTTCTCATAGTTATTATTAATATTCCCTTCTGGAGAAACACCAAATAAAACATTTTTTCCCTTGCATACTTCATGAACTTTTTCTACCATATTACTTACTATCATCAAGTTGTATTCTGTCTTAGAAATATTCTCATTTGTTAAAAGATAATTTTCATAATCCTTTATATCAATTTCATTATTAGGATAAAAATAATCATCAAAAATTACGCCATCAACTTCATAATTATCAACAATTTCTCTTACTCCTTCTACAATTAAATCAACTACTTCTTTTTTACTAGGATTATAATATATACCACCACCTACATATAAAGTATCAGTTCCAATATATTTATAAGCGGGATTTTTTTCACTTATCGAACTTACATCATCATTAGTTCTAACACGATAAGGATTAATCCAGGCATAGACGTCAATTCCTTCTTTATGAGCAACTTGTAAAAAATAAGCTAAAACATCAATTGATTTAACGCCTTCTTCTTGACTAATAGAAGAGCTCCAAGGAAAAATATCAGATTCATATATAGCATCTGATGCACTTCTTACTTGTAGAACTAATAGATTAAAATTCATCTTTTTGACATTGGAAATAACGTTATCAATATTTTTTTTCATTTTAGAAAAGTTGCTATCTTTTACATATTTTTCAAGTTCGATGTAGCTAAAAAATAAACCTCTTTTTTCTTCTTTAAAGCTATTTACTTCTAAAGCTTTTGAAGTATTATTAGAAGTATTATCTCTACTAAAAAGGATTAAGGTAAGTACTAAAAATATTCCAATAATTATTTTTTTCATAACTTTACTATATACTAATAAGAAGTCGATTTTTCACGAATTATCTCCTATTTAGTAAGTTTATCTTTTTCAATAATAAATAATCTTTTGTCACGATAAAAAGCATAAAAAACATTTTCTAAAGATTTTCCTTCTTTCCTTAAAACTTCTAATAACCAAACTTTATTTTTGCCTATTTGATATAAAACATCTTCTTGTTCTTCACCGTCTATTATAACGGGTAAAGGATAAGTATGTTTCTTATCATCTTGCTTTTTAAAAACACTTAATCTACCACTTGTTTCTAATATCGCATAATCAACTTCTTCTATTGATTTAATCTCTTTATCACGAAGTTGGGTTAGTAAATCATCTAAATTATATCTTTGTTTAAGCATTTCTTCAAAGTTAACCCTACCTCTATTAATTATAACAGAAGGCATCCCATCAATAGCATTTCTAATCTTGCCATTTTTTAAAGATATAACGGAGGCTCCTATTTGTAAAGCTACTAATACAGAAATAGGTATCAAGGAAACTAAAATACTCTTTTTATAATTCTCAATAGAAATAGCAGCAATCTCGGCAATAAATATTGACACAATAAAATCCATTATTGAAAGTTCACCTATTTCTCTTTTTCCCATTACTCTATAAACAGTCGCAATTAAAACATAAAATAATACACTGCGAAAAAAAATAGTAAAATATTCCATGAAATCACCTACTATTAGCTTGTCTTTTTTCATATTTTTTTATACATAGCATAAAATTAAATGAGGTGAATTATGACTAATATTAAAAAATATCTCCTTCGTCTAGCCTATACTTTTTTAGCTTTATTTTTATCTTTACTTTTTATTACTACACTTTATTACTTTAATCTTATAAATGAAAATATTTATAAAGTCTTTAAAATAGTAATCTTGATTGTAAATATTTTCATAAGTGGCTATATCCTAGGTAAAAATGCTAAAAGTAAAGGCTATTTAGAGGGTCTAAAATTATCAATAATGCTTATTCCGTTTTTCTTAATTGGAACTTTATTACTAAAAGAACCACTTAAGTTAACAATTATTATTTACTACTTAATTATTACAATGACTGCCACTTTATCTAGTATGATTGGCATATTAAGAAAAAAAGAAACTAATTCTTAAGCACATTCTTTAAGTAATTAATTTCTTTTTTTGTTTGTCTTCTTTTCATAATAAAATTTTTAGGTAATAATTCTAAAAGAATTTCTCGTGACTTTAATTCTCTTTCATAATATTCATAAAAAAGTTTGCCTTTTTTTTCTAAAAGTTTTGGTCCAAAGAAATATTCTTCTTTTGTATATCTTTTTTTACCTTTTTTCAAAACAATTATTTGATAAATAAATTTTTTATCTTTTACTAATTCTTCATTCTCTATAAAAAAGCCTATTTTACAACAAAATCTTTTAACATCTTCTATATAATTATTGGGACTTAAAATAAGAGTCTTTATTTTTTTAGTAGTCTTCAAATTGTTTTTTAAAATACCAATTATATTTCTACCACCCATACCAGAAATGATAACAGTATCAACTTCATCACTATAAGTTTCTAAACCATTACCAAGACGAACTTCTATTTTTTCTTCTAACTTTTCTTTTTTTATGTTTATTTTTGCTTGTTCTAAAGGTCCTTCTTTAACGTCACTTGCTATTGCTTTTATATTTTTATTTTGCTTTACTAAATAAATATCTAATAAAGCATGATCACATCCAACATCTAAACAAAAGGAATTAGCTTCCACTAAATCCCCTATTTTTTTTAATCTATCGTTAATCTTCATTAATTAGTCAAGAAATCCTTTAACTTTCTAGAACGAGATGGATGTCTTAATTTACGAAGAGCTTTAGCTTCAATTTGACGAATTCTTTCACGAGTAACCCCAAAGATTTGTCCTACTTCTTCAAGAGTGCGACATTGTCCATCATCAAGACCAAATCTTAAACGTAAAACTTTTTCTTCACGTTCCGTAAGTGTTGCTAAAACACCACTTAATTCTTCTTTCAACATTTCAACAGTAGCATATTCTTCTGGACCCATTGTTCTTTCATCTTTAATGAAATCACCTAAGTGAGAATCATCTTCTTCACCAATTGGTGTTTCTAATGAAACTGGATCTTGAGAAATTTTATATACTTCACGAACTTTTTCAATACTTATTCCAAGCTTTTTAGCAATTTCTTCATCAGTTGGTTCACGATTTAACTCTTGTGTAAGTTGTCTTTGAACACGAGCTAATTTGTTAATTGTTTCAACCATGTGAACTGGTACACGAATAGTTCTTGCTTGATCGGCAATAGCACGAGTAATTGCTTGTCTTATCCACCAAGTTGCGTAAGTTGAAAACTTATAACCTTTTGTTGGATCAAATTTATCAACAGCTTTCATTAAACCAATATTTCCTTCTTGAATTAAATCTAGGAATAACATACCTCTTCCAACATATCTTTTAGCAATACTAACTACTAAACGCAAGTTAGATTCAGCAAGCATTCTTTTGGCCTCTTCATCGCCTTCTTCAGCTCTTTTAGCATATTCAAATTCTTCATCACTTGTAAGCAAATTGATACGTCCAATTTCTTTTAAATACATTCTAACTGGATCATTAATTTTTACATCTTTAGTCATTGTTAAGTCTTCAACAACAATATCTTCTGTAATTTCTGCTCCACCAGTTGCATCATCATCACTGCCATCTTCAGTAACAATATCAATTTCAGCATCAACTAAAGAATTATATAAATCATCTAAAGAATCACTATCAATTTCAAGCCCTTTTAATTCATCAGCTAATTGTTCATAAGTAATAAATCCTTGTTTTTTACCAAGCGCTAGTAATTTTTCCTTTCTTTCGTCTAAAGTTTTAATTTCTCCAACCATACCTATTCTCCTATCCTTAGTTTTCTAATCTTTTCAGCTAATTTAGCTTGTTCTAATGGATCAACTTCTTTTTTCATTAGAGCATTTAATCTTTTTATTTCTTGCTTTATACTATAATCTTTTATAGCATCGAAATAAAGTTTTAATTCTTCTTTAGTTGTCGATTCATTATAATTATCGGCTAAAATACTGTTAAGTAAAACTAAAATATCGTCTTTATCTTGAACATAAGTGTAAAAATCAGCCACATTTATAAAACCATTTTGCTTATAAAAATAATTTATTTCATTATTAAGTTTCCGTGCATTTTCATCAGCTAAAATTAGCTTTTCTTTTTCTACTTGTGAAATAACCCAATCATTATTAAGCATAAAATATAAAACTTGTTCCACGGCTTTTACATACTTATCTTTCTTCTTTACATCTTTTTTCTGAGGAATTTGTATATTCTTAGGCTCTTCCTTTTCTTTTTTTAAACTATAAAGACGCATTTCCAGTGTATTATAACCTATATCGAACTCTTTTGCAAGTCTTTTTAGCATTACTTCGATACGAATTTCATCATCGATTTTAACCATTTCTTTTAAAACTGAATTTATGTAATTAGCTTTTTCTTCATCACTTCGAAAATCAACGTTTTCTCGTAATTTAAGCATTTTGTAATCTGAGAAGTTTAAAGCTGAATCAACTAAATTTTGAAATTTTTCTTTACCATTATTTAAAATAAAAGTATCAGGATCATCTGGATTAGGTAGACTAATAACTTTTACTTCAACGCCTTGATCTAATAGAGTCTCTCCTATATTAAGAGTTGCATGTACCCCTGGATCATCACCATCTAAGCATAAAATAATATTATTAGAAAGTCTTTTTAAAAGATTAATTTGCTCTTTAGTAAGGGCTGTTCCCATTAAAGCAACTGTATTTCGAATATCAATCGTACTAGCTCTAATGACATCCATAAAGCCTTCCATTACAATAACAAATTTCTTAAGTCGACATTCTTCCTTAGCTATATGATAATGATAAAGCATTTCACCTTTTTTAAAAATATCTGTTTCTTTAGTATTTACATATTTATTTTGTCCGTTATCTTTATAAATTCTTCCACTAAAGCCTACTACTTTACCAGTAACATCATATAAACTAAACATAATTCTGTCACGATAAACATCATAATTATCGGTTGCTAAACCAACTTTATTTAAGGTAGCTAAGTCATAACCTTTTTTGGTAAGTAAATTAACTAAATCATCTCTTTTATCTAAGGAAAGTCCTATTTCAAATTCCTTAATTACATCATCGTTAATGCCTCTTGAATATAAATATTTTTTGGCTTCTTTGCCAACCGAACTATTTAAATTATTTTGATAGTATTTTAAACTCAAATTATATGCTTGATAAAATTTATCAAATTTAGTTGCTTTTTTTGAGACTCTAACACCTTCTACAATAACGCCAACTCTATCACCTAAATATTTTAAAGCTTCTCTAAAATCTAAATGTTCATAGTTCATTAAAAAGGTATAAACATTTCCTGTAGCATGACAAGAAAAGCAGGTATAAATTTGTTTTTCTCTTGAAACACACATTGAAGGATTTGAGTCATCATGAAAAGGACAAACACCAAAATAGTTTTTTCCTTTGGCTGTAAGAGGAATTCTTTCACCAATAATATCTACGATATCGACTTTACTACGAATAACGTTAGCAATATTTCCATCCATAGATATCACTTCCTCAACAAATATAGTCATTATTATAGCACTTTTATTAAGCTTTTTCTACTAAACTTTGATAATTAATAAAACACTAAAGCTTTTAACTGTAGTGTCTTTAATTTTTTTAATGTTGATATTTCTTTTCTAAACAAAGATTTTCTTTTCCTTCTACACTTTGAAGTATTTCTTTAAAAAAGTCTACAAAACTCACAACTGATTCATCAGCCAGTTCTTTTCCCATATAAGATATACCATTTTGTTGATACTCTAAAATATCTCTTTTTTCTTCTAAGCAAGCTAAATTAGCATTATAATTATTGATAGTAAAATTAAGTAATTTATAAATATCTTTTTTATTATCTTCATTTACAATACCAGCTAATGTAACAAAATAATATTTATAAATAGCACCTAAGTCTAACTCTTCCCTTAAAATAGCAATATCTTGCTCATAATCATCTAGATTTGTGGCAAAAGTAAATCTATCTAAAAATTTATGGCGTTTATTCGCTCTTATCGTTTTCAAAATATCTTTTTTATTTTTTTCTAAATTATAAATACTTTGCTTAATACATACTAAAACAGCTTCAAAAGAGTATTCTAAATCTTGTCTTACTTCAAATAAAGCATACTCATCTTTTAATTGCTCAATGCTTTTCATAATTTTGCCTCCTTCTTTTTTTCAAGAGACTTTATTAGACTTATACGTTCCATTTCTTCCTGAAAAAATTCTGAAAAGCTGTTAACAGAACCATCTTTATCAGTAGCTTGATAAGAAATAAATTTTCTTTCGTAATCTAGTGCATCTCTTTTTTCTTCAAGAAACAGCAAATTATCATCATAATTTTTGCTAGTAAAATCAAATAATTTGTAGCAATCTCCTACATTTTCTGCATTAACTTTGTTAAAAAGCTCTAAAAAATAATTTTTATATTTAAGGGCTAAATCAAGTTCACTTTCTAATAATAAATTATCTTCATCATAATAAGATATATTTTCTTTTAATGAAGCAAAAATATTTCTAATTCGAGCTAAATTTTTATTTAAGCAATTACTTTTAATAGCTTTTAAAATATAAAGCTTTTCTTCATCTAATTCTAGTATTTTGCTTTTAATATATATTTGAATATCTTCACTATCATAAGGAACATTCCCTATCTCTACATCATGTAAAGCATATTCATCCTGTAATTGTTTTAAACTTTTCATATACCTCTTCCCCACTAATTACATTATAGCACTTTTCTGCGAAAAAAAATTATTTATTGCTAAATAACTCTTTTTAAATTAAAGATTTTCTCATAAATGTTTCAACATCTTTATTTATATAAACATCTATTACACCTTTATTAACTATTTTTACAAAACCTAAACCATTGATAACTAAATCTTCATCATATTTTACATCATAAGTAACTTTATTTAAGTCTTTTAATTCATCATTATTAAATAAATTTAATAATCTTTTTACTTTTAAATCATTAGAAATAAATAATGTAAAGCTATTCTTATCTCCAGAAACATAATCAATTCTAATAAAATTTTCAATAATAATTGATTGATTTTTACGAAGTTGATAAGTACGTGGCTTTATTTCTTTGGTAGGTGATATTTTCTTAATCATTTTATCATCAATATGATTTAAAATAGAGCCACTTTCTACTAAACCGGGAGTATCAATCAATGTTAAATACTCATTAAGTTCTATCTTTACTAAACTTAAGGTAGTTGAAGGAAGTGGTGACATAGTGAGTTCCCAAATATTATCAGAATAATTTTTAATTAGCTTATTAATAAGACTACTCTTTCCAGCATTTGTATGACCTACTACATAGACATTTTTGGAAGTTTGATAAAACTTTATTCTTTTAAGTAAATAATCAATATTATAATTTTTATTGGCACTTATTACTATTACTTCTTCAAATAAAATATTCTTATCTTCCAAATATTTTATCAATTTATCTTCCTTTACTGATTTCGGTAAAACATCTTTTTTATTTAAAACCAAAAGCATTTTATTAGGAATAATACTTCTAATTTGTTCTAAATTCTTTTCTAAATTCAATAAATCAGTGACATATAAAACTAAGTCTTTTGTCTCGCCAACGCTTTTTAATATACTTAGATATTCTTCATTCGATTTTGTTATTACTTGATATTCACCATAATTTTTCATTCGAAAACATCTTTGACAAATATCATTATCTAAAGAAGTTGTATAACCTTCCTGCAGGACATTTTCATCTTGTAGCAAAACGCCACAACCTTTACATCTTTTTTCAGTCATAATATTTTCCACGCTCCAATAAGCCACGCTTTTCATATTTTTTTAATATTTTAGCTTCGACTTTTCTATTTAACCCCGTTATTTTCAAATCTTTTTCTCCTAAGGGATCAACTAATACTGTTGTAATATGAAATCTATTGCCAGATAAAATATCGGTAACAATTTGATCCCCTATCATCGCCATTTCTTTCTTTTTCAAATTATACTGTTTTTGGATTTTTTGTAAGCCAATTGTCAATGGCTTTAAACTAAAAGAAACTCCTCCAATTCCTAAATCTTTAAGATAAGGAGTAATCCTTTTTTTAGTATTATTAGAACTAATTAAAATTAGAAAGTCCTCTTGTAATTTTTTTAACAATCTTTTGGTTTTTAGAGGGCATCTTTCATTATCAATTAGTCCTAAAGTATTATCTAGATCAAAAACCAAACAAGTAATACCCATACTTTTTAGTTTTTCGTAATCAATTTCAAAAATATTTTTTTTATACATGGTTGGCTTAAATACGCCCATAAAATCACCTAGCTATATTATATATAAAAACTTTAAAAAAGTCTAATTATTTACTCTTTGAGTAACCATTTCTGTACCCATAGTAATCTTTTCAAAATGGAAACCATTATTTTTTCCATAATGAATTATATCTCTTAAAGCATCTCTTGTATATGTTTTAATATCGTGCATTAAGACAACATTAGCCCTATTTTTAGAAATGCTATTGATAACATTATTCGCAATCTCACTAGCTGTGTGAGATCCTGGTTCAGCATCACCTGATGAAACATTCCAATCAAAATATCTAAAGCCTCTATTAACCACTTCTTTTGTTAAAGTACTCATAATTCCAACTTGATATTTTCTACTAACTGTATTACTAGAACCTCCTGGAAAACGAATTATCTTAGCCTCATAACCAGTTATTCTTTTTACTCGATCTTGAACAGTATATAAATCATTAAAATAAGCATCTACTGAAGCATAAACAATACTATAGTTATGACTTGCTGTGTGTAAAGCAACAGTATGTCCTTCATCATAAATTCTCTTAATAAGCTCATCAGGTCCCCCGTTTGTTACAAAGAATGTTGCTTTAACGCCTTCTTCTTTTAAAATATCTAAAATAACATTAGTCGTACCCTGTTTTGGACCATCATCGAAAGTTAAGTAAACAGCTCCATTTTTACTTTTTTCAGAAACAACAACTTTTCTTTCAACAGAAGCTTCATTGCCTTCTTTATCAGTAACTGAATATTTTAAAGTATAATCTCCGATTGCATTACTATCAACTTTTCCTTCAACTTTAACATTTTTACTTATGTCACCATCGCAGTTATCATTAACTGTATAGCCTGGCTCATTATAATTATCACCTACAAAAATATAGACAGTTTCACTACCTTCAAGTTTTATTTCTGGTTTAACATTATCTTTATAAATTATCTTTCGACTAACACTTTTTTCATTTCCAGCCTTATCAGAAACAGTATAAGTAATTTTATCTTCTTCCTTTTTTACCTTTACTTTCTTTGTTAAATCACCATCATAATTATCAGTAGCTTTATACTCTTCTTCTTGATATTCCTTTCCTGGACACACATAAATATCATCCATACTAACTAGTGTAATTTCTGGCTCGGCAGTATCTTCGACCGTAACTTTTCTTACAACTTTTCTTTTAAAAACACCTGCTTTAACTGTATAGACAATTCGATAAGTACCTAACTTGTTAGAATTAACTTTTCCATCGACTTCAACATCTTTGGAAATATCATCGCCTAAAAAAGATGCTTCATACCCTTTTTCTTTGTATTTTTCTTTATAGTTTATAACTATACTACTTTGACCTTTCAATTTTATTTGAGGCATAAGTAAAAGTTCAAAAATAAAAAAGGCTACTAAAGATAAAACTAATATGCTTCCCCAAACAATAAAATCTTTCTTTACTTTGCTTTTTAACTTTTTTTTAACTCTTGTAGTATTACTTTTTACTCCCATAAAATACCACTCTCACTAACACATCCGTTACTATAATTATAATCATTTTTAGTTTTTTTGTCTATATATAGTAATTAACTAATTTACATCAAAATTTATTATTTTTGATAAATTCACGAAGTAACTTAGTTAAAGCTCTCTTTTCTATTCTTGACACATAACTTCTAGATATACCTAACTTTTTAGAAATTGTTTTTTGAGTCTGTTCATCATTGTTCAACAGGCCATATCTTTTAATCAAAATATCTCTTTCTCTTTTCGTAAGAACACCCATATATTCCTTTAATAAATTTATATTGTCTTTCATGTCAATATCCATCGTAAAATCAGGTTTAGGTGTTTTTAAGACATCTATGATAGCAATCTCATTTCCATCTTTATCAAAACCAACTGATTCATTTATAGAAATATCTTTAGCATATTTGTTATTGCTTCTAAAATACATTAAAATTTCGTTTTCGATGCATCTGGCACAATAAGTAGTAATTTTTACACCTCTATCAATAGAAAAGGTATCAACACCCTTTATAAGACCAATAGTACCAATACTAATTAAGTCATCATTATCAACATACTTAGATTCATATTTTTTAACGATATGAGCAACTAATCTTAAATTATGTTCAATTAATTTATTTCTTGCTTCTTTATCGCCTTGCATTTTAAGTTTAATACATTTTTCTTCCTCTTCACTACTTAATGGTTCAGGAAAAACTTCATTGGAGTAACTTCCAGTAAAACAAAAGAATTCCTTTAAAAAATCAATAAAAAACATATAATCACCTACTGAATTATATGTCTTATTTTGTCGTTTTTTTCTTTAAAAACATCTTTTTATAGGCAAAGATACCTAAACTTGCTCCAACGGTATCTAAAAAAACGTCCTCAATTTTTCCAGTTCTATTTAAAACAAAAGATTGATGTATTTCATCACTACAAGCATAAAGCATACATAAAAGTATCAATATAAAAAACATCTTTTTATCAATTACAAAATATTCTCTAAATAAGTTTATAAGTAAAAAGCCTAATAAAAAATAGATTGTAAAATGGGCTGTTTTCCGAACTATAAAAGTTACTGTTTCTGTGTCTTTCTCATCTAACTTGTTTCCTATTATATCTTGAACAATAGCTACAAAAAAGCCACTTTTCTTACTTGATTCATCTCCTGTATCACTAGAAAAGAAAAAAATTGTCAGCATACACAAAATAACTAAAATAAATTTAAAAATTTTCTTCATTATCTCACCCTTATAAGTATACTATATTTTAATATAATTTTTTTCTTTTTTGAAGTTGAGCAGTACTTAAATCATTAAAAAGTTGTAAAGTAGAGGAACTTCTAGCTTTAGAGTCTGAAAAATCATTTATATTAACTAATTGATAATGGGCATCCTTTAAAAGTCCTAAACAACAAACCATTAAGTAAAAATCAATATTGTTATCTCTATTTTTAGCACTTTCACGAAAAATATCTAAAACAATTCTTCGTAAAAAATCTTTATGCATAGATTCCTTACTTAATTTGTATAGTACTTCTTCATAAGATGCATTTTTGGTTACCTTAAGAAAATCAAGTAGTTGAGCAAATTTAACAGCAATTTCTTGAAAATCTCCATATATATCAAAATTGGAAAGATATGATTTACCATTAAAAAATAGATTATTATTTACATATTTAATACATGGACGCTTTTTCTCAGCATATGCATAGGCAACATTTTCTGCAACGTCTTCGGTAATTACTTCATCAATTAACTTTATGCCATGCATGAAATATTTTAAAGAATTAAAGCCATACTTCTGTGCTTGAGTCCTTAACTCATTAGAATTCCATAAATTTTTGGAAACTGCTAAAGCATCATTAGACCATCTGCTATTAACAACATGGCCAAATTCATGAGAGCTATATAAAAGTTCCCTTTCTTCTTTAGTTAAAGTTGCATTGCTTGACATATTAGGATTTAAAGAAACTACATTGTCTTCAGTATAACCAACATAAAATTTTTCATCATTACCAAGTAAACGAATCAATTTGATAGACATAATTTTTCTCAAAACATCATATAAATTATCTTTATTAACATAGCCTAATCTAATTAAAAAATGTAAATAGTGTTCAATATTTTGGACAAACTCTTTTAGTTTTAAAGAATACTTTTCTTTATCCCCTAGTTTTTGCCAGTTTTTCTCATAATAATTGTAGGACACTTCATATAAATACTTCAAAAAATTGGCAAAACCACTATAAGTACTATCAGTCCAATCATAAAATGTCTTATACATATAACCAACCCCTTAAATTGTTACATATTATAGCACATTTTCTAGAAATAATCAAGAAAAAAGCAACTACCAATAGCTACTTCTA
>CANQIM010000019.1 GCA_947624075.1 uncultured Bacilli bacterium
AATATGGACAAAATAAGTAAGCTATGGTACTTTAGAGATGAAAAGAAAATACGAGATTATAAATATCTAATAATGCAAAACCTAAATAAAGAAGAACTAGAAAAATTAAGTGAAAAATGCAAAGGAGATGAAACAATAATGCGCTTTAAGGAGAAATTAACAAAGTTAAATGAAAGTGACCAATATGATTCCTTGATAGATCAAGTTGATGAAGACAGGTTATGGAAAAATACTTTTATTAAGCAGGGAATGCATCAAGAAAAAGAAAACTTAGCCAAAAATATGTTAAATGACGGTGTAAATATCGCCAAAATAGCTAAGTACACAAACTTGTCTGAAAAATATATTGCTAGCTTACGATAATAGTTTCTAAATATATAGTGTTAAGACTATATATTTTTTTGAACAGTTTTCAACAATTTTTGTGAAAAAAAAGATTTACTATATACTTGGTGATAAAATTGAAAGTTAAAATTTTTGATTATGAGGATGAAAGAGATTTAGAAGAGGATGTTAATTCATTTATTGAAAAATTAGAAGGTGAAGTTATTGATATAAAATATCAAGTTAGTGTGGGAGTTTTCAGTGAAGAACAAGTATTCTGCTTTTCGGCCATGATAATTTATATAGAGAAATAGTTTTTATTAAAATAATTTATGTATCTTATAATTTAATTATTTTGCTAAATATGTTATTATAATTATAGGAGGCAGATTAAATGGCAGATAGTAGAGTTAAAAGAACAAAAAAGAAAGAAAGAGAAGAGAAAAAAGTTAAGCAAGATAAAACTATGAATAAAAATAGTTTTGTTAAAGGGGCTTTTATTGCTACTTTAGGAATTGTTATTACAAAAATTTTAGGTATTTTATATGTTATTCCTTTTCATGCTGTTATAGGTGAAAAAGGAGGAGCGCTTTATGGTTATGCTTATTCTATTTATTTGGTTTTTATGTCCTTATCTTCAGCAGGTATACCTTTAGCGATTAGTCGTATTATTTCAGAATATCAAACTTTAGGTTATATGGATGCCAAAAAAAGAGCATTTTTAATGGGTAAAAGAATTGCTTTGTTACTTGGCTTTATATGCTTTATAGTTTTGGTTTTATTTGCACCAACACTTGCTCATTGGATTTTAGGTGATATCACTGGTGGAAATACTATAGAAGATGTTACCTTTGTCATTAGAGTTATCGCAACAGCAATATTAGTTGTTCCGATTTTGAGTATATATCGTGGTTATTTTGAAGGACATAGATTTATGAGTCCACCTTCTGTTTCACAAGTAGTTGAACAAGTAGTAAGAGTATTAATTATAGTAATAGGTAGTTATGTTACTTTAAAAGTATTTAATCTTTCCTTGACAAGTGCAGTTGGTGTAGCTGTCTTTGGAGCAACTCTAGGAGCATTTGCTTCATACATTTATTTAGTTGATAAGAGAAGAAAGAATAAAGATAAATTTGATTTAGATGCTAGAAAAGTCAAAGAGCCAATTATTACTAATAAAGAAATTTTTAGAAAAATTGTTGTATATGCAGTACCATTTATTCTAATCGATATTTTTAAATCATTATATAGTTATGTTGATATGGTAACTGTTGTTAAGGGACTTGTTAATTTAGCCCATTTCACAATAAATGATGCCGAAATTGTAATGAGTATGATTTCAACTTGGGGTAATAAGTTCAATATGATAATTTTAGCTGTTTCAACTGGAGTTATTGTTAGCTTAATACCAAACCTTACCAAAAGTGTTGTTGAAGAAAATCAAGCAGATGTAAATTTAAAAATAAATCAAACTATAAGTATTTTACTTTACTTAATGTTACCTATGACAGTTGGTATAAGCTTTTTATCTAAAGCAGTTTGGACGATATTTTATGGAGCAAGTAAATATGGTCCAAGTGTCTTAACTTATTTTATATTTATTGGACTAATTTCTGGTATTTTTACAGCGGCAATTACGATAGTTCAAACTTTAAAGGATTATAAGACAGTTTTTATTAGTTTACTTATTGGTGTATTAGTAAAAGTTCTTTTGAATACTAAATTAATTGTTGTTTTCTATAAAATGGGTTTACCTGCTTATTATGGAATAATTACTTCGAGTGTACTTGCTTATTTAATTCCTCTTATTATTTGTTTAGTAGTTTTAAAAGTAAAATATAAAATTAATTATGAAAAAACAATTAAAAATACTATTGATATAATATTTACAACAGTAATGATGGTAGTTTTATTATTTATTTTAAAATTATTTGTACCAGTAGCTGTCAGTAGTAGAATTTTAAATATTTTAGTAATTTTATTATATGCTGCCGTAGGTGGAGTTTTCTACTTAATATTTACTTTCAAAGTTGGTATTGTTAAAAATGTCTTTGGTGATAGATTAGAAAAGATATTAAAGAAGAAAAAATAAAAGAAAAAATCCGTATCTTCAGTGATAACGGATTTTACTTTTTCTTTTTAAATTTCTTTTTTAGATTTTTTAGACCATGATAAGTTTTGAAAGCTAAATTATAACTCTTGTACCAAAAAGGTGATACTATTAAATCGAATTCACCTATTAATTCTACGACATGTCCTCCAAAGCTTTTTTTGAATAAATATAAACCATAAAGGGGATTTTCTTTTCTAAAATCACCAGTTATACCATAAAAATTATATCTTTCGTAATTATTTTCAATTGCATACTTTATTCCAGCAAAATGAGTTGTATAAGCAGACTGGAATTGCATTAGCTTGGCAAGACTTCCACCATGAAGAGATAGGACCTCATTGCCATAGATTAAGAAAAGAATTCCTCCAAGAGTTGTTTTTTCTCCATACTCTTTTTTATATTCCTTAATTTTTTCTAATTGTTTTTCTAGACGATTTATTTCTTCTTCATCATGTTTATTTGCTTGGGCATACTTTTTATCGTTCATCTTTAAAATATTATTTTCTTTTTTATAAATACGACTCTTTAATTCTTTTTGTATTTCTTCTAATTCATTTTTAGTATTTTTTTCATACAAATTAAAGTCAATTTCTGAAATAAGTATTTTTAAAATACCACTATCATGAAGATTATCCCACATTGCTTCGTAGTAAGATAATGGTCGATCAACAAATTCGCGTCTATCAGAAGTGTGCTGCATAATATCTTTGAAAATAGGTAATTCTTCTCTAGTAATTTCTCTAGTTGTTATACCTGACTTTTCGTTTTTCCTTAAGATTTGTCTAGTTTTAGATTCCATATCTTGCATTACTTCATCAAGGGTTTTATTCTTGGTATTTATAACATGCATCCAGCGAGGTTGTAAAGTATCTTGCATTAGATTAAAACCAAAATGTTTATAGCCAAGACTTTTTAAGTTTTCTATACAGTCACTATTATCATAACCATTTTCAACTAAGTCACCATTGTTATCATGTTCTTTATAAGGAACATAAGGATCTAGTTTTATAAAAATGGCATTTTCTCCTTTAGCAAATTCTTTTATTTTAACAGTAAATTTTTTTAAAAGTTCTTTATCATGATAATCTATTAAAAAACCCCGTGGTGCATAAAACATTTTTTTCTTAATAATAGGTAATGTTTTACCTAAAAGAAGTGTAGCAGCAACTACTTTATCTTCATCTTTTAGACCTATAAAATAACTTTCCCAGTTATTTACTTTTTTTAAATTAGCCCACTGTTTTGTTTGATGAAAAGTAATTTGTTCACTTTTATCAGCAAATTCTTTAAATTCTTTTTCAGTTATTTTCTCTAACTTCATTTTGTAGCTCCTTCTTACTTTTCTTTCTAATAGCATTCCTATAGAATGGCACTAATTTTGTAAAGATGAAATACATAAATTTATTAGTGACAAAGTCCCATTCTCCCATAAATTCAATGTAGTCTCCTCCAAATTTTTTCTTGAATTCATGAAGACCTAGTCGAGAGTTACCTTCACTTAAGTCACCAATTGTTCCAAACTGATCATATATTTTAAGACCCTTTTCCTTGCAATACTTGATGTGTTCAAAGTAAGTATTATAATTTACATAGGTTTCTGTTAATATATTATGATTTCCAGCATATAAAACCCAAGCTTTATCACCATACTCTATAATCATATGAGCAGATAAAGTTAAGTCATTACCTAAATCTTTTTTATATTCTTTGTATTTAGCTATTTCATTGTTTATATTCTCTTTTTGTTTAGTAAGCTCCGTTAATTTAGCTTTAGAACTTTTACTTAGATTATCTATTGGTAATATAGATATTTGATCATTTATTCTCTTTAAATTTCTTTCTAAAGACTTTATTGTTTTACTTAAATTAACTTTACCCAAGAATAGAGTAGCTTTACTATTTTTATTACCATTAAATATCTCATACAAGGTTTCATAGTAATCTTTGTTATAAGAAATAAAATCTTTTCTATTTTCAGTTAACATCATTAAATGGTAAAACTCATCAATATCTTTTTTAGTACCAATTTCGACAATAGTTTCAAGCTTATTAGACTTTTGAATACGCTGTTTAGTAGTTTTAGAAAAATGTTCTACAATAGTATCTAAATCTTGAGTAAGATCTATTCTAAAAGTATACCTTGGTTGCATAGTTTCAAAGTTCTTTGTAAAACCTTGATGTTTATAACCTAATTCTTTTAATGTTTTAAATATTTCTTCATGATTATTATCAACAGGAACTTCTTCATTGTTATAATTATATTTTTTTATAATAATATCAGGATCAATCTTAATAAAGATGCCCTTTTTCTTTTTAGCAAATTCAACTATTTTGTTAGTCATAACACGAAGAATTTCTTTCTTATTATAATCTATGACATAGCCACGTGGAGCATAGAAGTAGCAATAATTCATAGGAAGCATTTTCTGTAATAATAAAGTAGCAGCAATTATTTTATTATCTTCATTGACTAATCCTAAATAATAGGGAGTGAGATTTTTCTTTACTTTGGCAAATTCTCCCCATGATAAAGACTGCAAAAAATGAGATTTAGAATGATTTTTTACAAATTCATCAAATTCTTCTTTATTAAGATTAATAAGTTTTAACATATGTTAACCTCACTTTCTATAATTAGTATATCACAAAAGAAAAATAAACAACAAAAAAGAACATACTTTTTCGCATATTCTTAAAGAAACATAAAAATTAAAAATAATTACATCATGTAAAAGCCATCATCTTTTTGTAAAAATGTATTTTTCTTACCATTTTCTAAATGTTTAACTCTTTCTTTTAACATATCTATTTCATTTTTTAAACGATTCAATTCATCAATAAGTTCCCTTGGTAAAGGCATAGACATTCCATTATTAATGGGCATGGTATTCATAAATGGAAACATATTATTCATAATAATCCCTTCTTCGTATTATTATATGTAAAAGTATTATTCTTGTGATAAAATATTTATAGGTGATTTGAGTGAGACTTAGAAATGTTAAAAATAAAGAAGAAATTTTAAGTAATTCGAAATATTTTATAGATAATCCCTTTAAGTATAAAGGTAAGTGGCAAGAAGTATTTAAAAATAATAATCCCATTTATATAGAAATTGGTATGGGAAAAGGTAAATTTATTATTGAAAATGCTCTTAAATACCCTAATATTAATTTTATTGGTATTGAGAAATATGATAGTGTAGTTGCCAAATGTTTAATGAAAATACCAAATGATATTCCTAATTTAGTAATTGTTAGAGTAGATGCTTTAGAAATAGATAAAGTATTTGATAAAGAAATAGAAAGAATTTATCTTAACTTTTCTGATCCTTGGCCTAAAGTTCGACATAGTTTACGAAGACTTTCTAGTAAAGTGTTTTTAAATAAATATGATTATATTTTTAAAGATAGGAAATTAATTTATATGCGAACTGATAATAGAGATTTATATATTTATTCACTAATGAGCTTTAGTGAACATGGCTATGTTTTAAAAGAAATAAGCTTTGATTTACATAAAGATCAGTCTAATTTAATAACTACAGAATATGAAGATAAATTTGCAAGTAAAGGTATGCCTATTTATAGTGTAGTTGCTGAAGTAGACAATTAAGTAGAAAAAATATTTTTACATTTACAAAAAATTTGGTATAATGTAGTAAGAGTAGGTGAAATATGAAAAAGTTAATTGTTTTACTCTCTATAATACTTGTTTTTATGACAGGTTGTAGTATAAAGAAATTAGATAACTCTGATATAGGTAAAAATATGAAAATACTTTTATCAGAAAAGGTTAATTTACATAATGTTTACTTTGAAGGTTATAAATATTATGTACCTAAAGGATTAAAATTTGTTAGTAAAGAAGAATATAATGCTTTATTAAATGATAAGATGGGTAATCAATATTATTTGTATGTTGATGCGATTAGTTATTATCATAAGGTAGAAAATACTTATAAGATAGATGAAAAAGCACATTATTCGAAGATATTAAATTATAATAAGAAAAGTGGTTACATACAAATTAATGAATATGAAGATGATTACTTTGTACAGTTTGTTTTCAATTATGCCAAAGTAGAAGCTTTTGTACGTAAAGATGATTTAGTTGATGCGATTAATAATATTTGTTACATACTTAGAAGTATTAAATATAATGATAAAGTATTAGAAAGCTTAATTGGTGATAATATTTTAAGTTACAAAGAAGAAAATTATAGTTTGTTTGATACTGAAGCAGAAGATGATTTCTTGGATGTTGTTGAAAAATATAATCCAGGTTATAACAAAGATTTAGAGGATGAAAAGATACAGTTGGATGAGTAAGTAAAGAGGTGAACTTATGGGTTTATTAGATAAATTAAAAAAAGCTCTTTTTGAAGAAGAGTATGTTGAAGTAGATGAAAAACCTAAAAAAGTAAAAAAAGAAAAGCCTAAAAAAGAAGAAGTGGAAAAAAAGGAAAAGCCTGTTGCGAAAAAGGTAATTTTACCACGAAAGAAAAGTGTAAAAGTAGAAGAGTTACATGAAGAAGAATTGATAGATGAAGATTTTGAAATAAGACCTAAAGATGATATTATAAAGGAAACAGAAGAAGAAAACACTAGAGAATTGGAAAATACTATTGAAAAGGAAGCAACTATGCCTAGGATGACAAGAGAAGAGTTCAAAATGATGAATGATGAAGATTTTGTTGTGGAACCTAGTATAAGCTATGATGAACCAGAGATAGTTCAAGTTATAGATAATTCAGATAGTAATTTTTTAGATGATAATACGAATAATGATAGTAGTAATAATTATTATCAAGGTAGCGATAATGAAAGTAAGCATTTATATGGAATGAATGAACCAGAAATAAGAGTTCAAGACTATGGTTCATATGAAAAGAAGGAAGAAAAAGGTTATTTTAGACCTTCTCCAATAATATCGCCAATTTATGGTATTTTAGATAGAAATTATCGTAAAGAAGATGTTGTTTCTAAAAAGGATGTTAGAGTAGCTAGTTCGTATTCTAGGAAAAGAGTTAATATCGATGATGTAAGAGATAAGGCTTATGGTGGAATAAATAGTGTAAATGAAGTTAAAGAAACTGTTGAGTCGGATTTTGATAATTCATCTTTTGAAGTTGAAGAAATAGATGAAGATAAGAGATTAGTTGATTTGAGTGATTATGATGCAAAGCCTACTGTTAAAGAAGTAACCGTTGGTGATGCAGTGGAATATTTTCATGATTTAGGATTAGAATATAATGTAGACTACGTTGATGCTTCAAAGGATGTTGCGAAAAAAAGAAGAAGTAGAGTAGAAGAAAATGCTAAAGTAGCAGAAGAAATAGAGCAAGAAGAGCAAGAAAAAGAAGTAGTGGTAGAAGAACCAAAACAACCTGAAGAGATTAAAGAAGAGATTAAACCCGTTGTAAAAAAAGAAAAAAAGGTTGTTGCCGTTGCCAAAGTTGAATCAGTAGAACCGGTTAATGAAAAAGAAAAAGATCCGTTATTAGATACAAGTGATAATTTATTTGATTTAATCGATTCTATGTATCAAGAAAATGAATAGAAGGAGAAGACTATGGAAACAGTAAATGTGTTTTTACCTATGATGCTTTATATGTTTGGAATAATTTTACTAATAGTTTTAATAATACTTGGTCTTAAATTAATTCAAATATTAAATAAAGTTGATAAAGTAGTTGATAACATTGAAAATAAAGTTAACAAGTTAAATGGTGCTTTTTCATTGATTGATAAGGCAACAGATACTATAGCTTTGTTAAGCGACAATGTAGTTACAGTTGTTTCAAATACTGTAGGTAAATTATTTAAAAGAAAGAACAAAGTAAGTGAGGAGGATTATTATGAGTAAAGAAAACACAGGTATTGGAAAATTTGTTGCTGGCGCTGTTGTAGGTGCTGGACTTGGAGTATTATTTGCTCCTAAAAAAGGTAGTGAAATAAGAAAAGAGTTAAAAGTTAAAATTGATGAATTGATTTGTCAGATTAAAAAGATTGATGTAGAAGAAGTAAAAGCAGAATTTGATAATAAAGTTGAAGAAATTAGAAAAGAATTAAATGATTTAGATCGTGAAAAAGTTTTAGAAATAGCTAAAGATAAAGCTAAATTAGTAAAAGAGAAAGCTCAAGAGTTAGTTGATTTAGCTATTGATAAAGGAACTCCAATTCTAAGAGATGCAGCTGAAGAAGTAAGAAAAAAATCAATAGAAGTAACAAAAGAAGTTCTAAAAAAATTAGAAAAAGCTGAAGAAAAGGCTGAAAAAGAAAGAAAGTAGTCTTTTCTTTTTTTAGTTATAAGAAAAAATCTTGTTTGATTTTGCTAGTTCAAAATAAAATGTTAGATCTAAACTTGTTTTATTGATACTTGCATTTCAATTAATTAATGTGGTACAATAGGACTGTAAATTTTTGATGAGCAATATATTAGTAGAAATTACTTGATTTTTAGAGACCTAGTGGTTGGTGTAAACTAGGATGATAGTAATTGTCGAAATACAATATTGGGAGAAAAATCGTTTACAGCGTTAATGTAGAAAGAGCATAAGTTTAACTTATGAATTAAGGTGGTACCGCGATTTTTTCGTCCTTATGGATGGAAGAGTCGTTTTTTATTTATAAATTATTTTATTTTTGGAGGAATGATTATGCATACAGAGTATGAAGTTAGAGTCTTAGATATTGATAAGGATAAAATAGTTGAAAAGCTAGAAAGTATGAAAGCAGAGTTTCAATGGGATTTGTTACAAAGAAGATATGTTTATGATTTTAAACCAGCAGAAAATGGTAAATGGATTAGATTAAGAACAAATGGTCAGAAGACTACACTTACTGTTAAAAATGTTGTTACATCAGAAATTGATGGAACACAAGAATTAGAAGTAGAAGTAGATAATTTTGAAAGATGTAATCTTATTTTGAAAGAACTAGGTTATGAGGCAAAAAGTTATCAAGAAAATAGAAGATGTCAATATTTATTTAATGGAGTAGAAGTTGATATAGATTCATGGCCATTAATTCCAACATATTTGGAAATTGAAGGTGCAAGTGAAGATGCTGTTTATAATGCAGTAGATGCTTTGGGTATTGAAAGAGAAAAAATAGTTACCAAGGATGTAGAAAGTATTTATAAAGATATTTATAATATTGCTGTTGCTGAGTATGAGAATTTAAGATTGGAGGAAGAAAGAAAATGACATTTTTTGAAGAATTAAAATGGCGTGGTTTAATTAAAGATATTTCTAGTGATGAACTAGAAGATAAATTAAATAATGATAAACTTACTTTTTATATTGGAGCAGATCCTACGGCAGAAAGTTTGCATATTGGACAATTTCCAACTTTCTTGATGGTAGAAAGACTAAAAAGGGCAGGACATAAGCCTATTATTTTAGTAGGTGGTGCAACGGGAAGAGTTGGTGATCCTAGAGGAACTGGGGAAAGAGAAAAAGCAGATATCGCTGTTATCGAGAAAAATTTTGGTAAGATAAAGGAGCAGATGAGAAAGCTTTTTGGTAATGATGTTACAATTGTTAATAATTTTGATTGGTTTAAAGATATGAATTTAATTGACTTTTTACGTGATGTTGGAAAATACGTTAATGTTAGTTATATGTTAAGTAAAGATTTAGTTAAGAGGCAACTTGATATTGGTATTTCTTATGCAGAATTTTCATATATGTTAATACAAGGCTATGATTTTAAAGAATTGCACGATAAATATGGAGTTAATTTGCAATTTGGTGGTTCTGATCAATGGGGAAATCTAACAACAGGAATTGAACTTATTAGAAAGTTAAATAATGAAGAAGTCTATGCTTTTTCAATGCCTTTAACAACAGATTCAGAAGGCAATAAACTTGGTAAATCATATGGAAATGCTTTATGGCTAGATAAAGAAAAAACTTCTAGTTATGAATTGTATCAATATATGCTTAATTTTGAAGATGTTATGATTGAAGATTATTTAAAGAAATTTACTTTCTTGTCAAAAGATGAAATTGATAATATTATGAAAGAACATAATGAAAAGCCTGAGTTGCGTTTAGCTCAAAAAAAGTTAGCTGAAGAAGTAATTAGTTTTGTTCATGATAAAGAAAGTTATTTAGAAGCTGTTAAAATTAGTGAAAGTTTATTTAGTGGCGATATAAAGAGCTTTACTGGTAAACAAATAGAAGAAGCTTTTAAAGGAATAGATGCTTTTAAGATTAATGAAGAGATGAATATTATTGATTTATTAGTAAATGTAGGAATTTGTTCAAGTAAAAGAGAAGCTAGAGAATTTGTAAATAATTCATCAATTAGTTTGAATGGTGAAAAGGTAACTGACTTGGATTTTGTTGTTACAAGAGATAAATTGATTGAAGAAAAATATATTGTTATTAGACGTGGTAAAAAGAAATACTATGTTGGTACTATGGAATAGAGAAAATGTAAGGAGATGTAAACATTTTCTTTTTTCTTTCAATCAGCTTTAAAAATTAGGTTCAGTTTGATAGAATTAGATTAAAGGAGTTAGTATGAATAAAAATAAAGAAACGAAAAATAAAATAAAATTATTAAAATTTGTTACGGTCTTTTTTCTAATAGTATTATTTTTGGAGCTAAGTTATATGATATATAAAATGAGTTATCAAGTGAATAAAGAAATTTATTTTGATGGAATTAACAGTATAGTTAAAATAGATAAAGGCTATATTGGTGTTGGGGGAAATAATGATAATGAGAAATTATATGAGAAAGCTAAAATAACTAGATATGATGAAAAAAAGGAAAAGATATTTGAAAATCTTTATAATAAAGGAATTGCTAGTACATATAATAGTGTTTGTGTTGATAATGATTATTTTGTAGCGGTTGGTAAATATACGAAAAATGCTAAAGATTATGAAAAAGATTATACACAAGGTTTAATAGTCAAGTATGATAAAAGTGGAAAAATTGTTTGGGAAAAACATTTTTCGGATGCTGAGAAGACAAATTTTAGGAAAATAAAGAAAGTAAATGATAAGTATATAGTTGTCGGTGAAAGTTTATTTGAAAGGGAAAATAAATCTTTAATAGGTGGAGCTTATATTATTATGTATGATGAAGATGGTAGTATTGTTTGGCAACAAAGATATGGCAATAATAGTATGGCTTTGTTCAATGATTTTTTAGTAATTGATGATAATATATATGTTGTTGGCAAAAACAATGAAAATTTGGGTATTATTATTAAATATGATATGTCTGGTAATATGTTAGATGAAAAAAGTTATGATGGTGTTGATAATTTAGGCTTTAGTAGTGTTTGTTTGGAAGATGACTTTTTATACGTTGTAGGTGCTAAGGGTAATGATAGTTTACTTTTGAAATATGATTTAGAAGGAGAATTAATTTCTGAGAAGTTTTATTCAGAAAAAAATAAAAGTCGTTTTAATCGAATAATAACGGATGAAAATGGAGATTTGATTGTAATTGGCATTAGGTATAATGAAAAACGTCAAATTCATGATGGAATAATTGCTAAATACGATAAAGATTTAGAAAAACAAGCCATTATATTTTACGATGAAGATAGTGATGCTTACTTTACCGATGTTATTTTAGATGAGAAAAATTATTTAGTTGTTGGTTATTCTTTATACGAAGATGCTTATTTAACTAAATTTAATTTATATAGTAATGCATTAAAGGAATTAGGTGTTAATGGATGAAAATTACTTTAGTTAGGCATGGACAAACTGATATGAATAAAGATAATATTATTCAAGGACGAATGAATAACTTATTAAGTGATGAAGGTAGGAGACAGTGCCAAGAGCTTAAAAGAAAATTAGCTCAAAAACATTTTGATGTTTGCTACATGTCACCTTTAGTTAGAACTGTTGAAACAGCAATGATTTTGATAGGTGATAGAGTTTATACAATTCGTGATGATCGACTTTTAGAACGAGATATGGGTGAGCTTGAAGGTTGTAAGTGGGAAAGCTATGATCCTGTTAAATATTGGGATGTCTCTCTTGATTCTTCTGATAGAAATGTTGAAAATGTAAGTTCTATTTGTAAACGATGCCGAGATTTTTTAAATTATATAATAAAAAAACATCCTGGAAAGGACATATTGATAGTTACTCATGCAGCACCTTTAAGAGTGATGAGAAAACTGCTATTGAAAGAAAAAATTGAAGGCAATTTATATGACTTAAATATTGGTAACTGCTATTGTGAAGAATTTGAAGTAAATGAAAAAGAACATTTTTGAATGTCCTTTTTACTTGTTATAAAATTCAACAATTAGTGCTTCATTAATATCAGCATTAAGTTCGTTTCTTTCTGGTAATCTAACATAAGTTGAAGTCATTTTACCTTCATCATAATTGATGAATTCAACTCTTTTTGATACTTTTGCTAAAGCATCAGCAACTACTTTTAGATTCTTGTCATCTTCTTTTAGTGAAATGACATCGCCAACTTTAACTCGGTATGATGGAATATCAACTTTCTTACCATTAACAGTAACATGTCCATGATTGACAAGTTGTCTAGCACCACGACGAGTAGTTGCAAAACCAGTACGATAAACTAGGTTATCTAAACGTGACTCTAATAATCTTAAGAAGTTAGTACCTTGAATACCTTTCATTTTAGCAGCTTCTTCAAAAGTTTTTCTGAATTGTCTTTCGTTTAAGCCGTACATGAAACGTACCTTTTGTTTTTCTTTTAATTGAGTACCATAATCAGATAACTTACCTTTACGAGCATTGCCATGTTGTCCAGGTCCATAAGGACGACGAGCTAATTCCTTACCAGTTTCACTGATAGAAAAGCCAACACGACGAGCTTGTTTATAACTAGATCCAGTATATCTTGCCATAAAAATTCTCCTTTCTGAAGATTACAATTTCACTTAAAATAATTCAGTCGTATCTTAGGGAGTTTTTCTTCTTTTTTCGCGTAAACAGCAATAGTTACTAAAATTTATTTGAAAAACACTTTAAAATACTCCGAATCTGCTGTTTCAAGGAATTTGCATTTTTAATTATATGATATGCTACTAAGATTTGTCAAGAAAAAATGTAGATGTTTAATGATAGATTCTATTTGTAATCATGGTTTTATAAGTAAAATGAAATAATTTATTGAAAAAAATTCTAATTTT
>CANQIM010000020.1 GCA_947624075.1 uncultured Bacilli bacterium
GGCAATACCGCTGCTGAAGTAATATTTTATAGAGTTGATTCCAATAAAGAAAAATTAGGTCTTACTAATTTTAAGGGAAATTATCCAACAAGAAATGAAACTGAAATTGCTAAAAACTATTTAACTGAAGAAGAACTTAATGTCTTAAACAGAATGGTATCAGCATATTTAGATGTTGCTGAAATTAATGCCTTGGATAGACATCCAATGACTATGCAAGATTGGGTAAATGAATTAGACTCATTTTTAAAAATGACTAGAAAAGATATATTAAAAGGATGTGGAAAAATATCTCATGAACAAGCATTAAAAAAAGCCCATGAAGAATATGACAAATATATGCAAAAACATTTAACTACTGCTGAACAAGATTATTTAGAAATGTTAAACAAAGAAGTAGAAGAAATTGATAAATAATAGGTGGAAGATAGAATGGAAAAAAAATTAGAAACAAATTTATGTAAAATAAATTATTCAGAAAGTTTAGAAGATTTAGCAGAAGCAACTATTTCCTTACTTAATCAAAAAATAAAAGAATTTAATTCATTTTTTGATATTTCTAATAATGAACAAATAGTTGTTAATTATTTTGATAATATAGAGGAATTTAGAGAGTTTGTATATTCTTTAAGAGATAAAAGAGATTCTTTACCTGAATATGCTAGAGGAACCTATGATAAAGGAATGATTAATGCTTGTGTAAATACTAAATTTCAATTAAAAAGGTTATATACTGCTAGTCATGAGTTATTTCATATTTTATATATGAAATATATATTGAATAATGATTCTTCAAAAAGAATAGTTTGGTATGACGAAGGTATGGCACAATTTATGTCAGGAGAAAAAGATTATTTAACGGAAGATGCTTTTAAAGAATTTTATTTTAATGTTAGAGAAAAAACAAAAACAATACCACAGATGAATAGTTTAAAGCATGGCAAGTCATTTGTTAATGAAGATTATAACGGGTATGACTTAAGTTATTTATCTATAAAATATTTATCAGAAATATTAAGTGATATAGAATTTAAAAATTTAATGTCAGATTTTTCAAAAATTACTCAACTCGGAAATAATATAATTAATGAAATGTTTAATTATTATGATGAAAAGCTAAAAAGTAGAATTGTAAAAAAATAAATTAAATCATCCTATAAAATTTGTCAGAAACAAAAAATTAGGATGATTTTTTTATGCTCTAAACACTATTACATCAAATTATATTACTAATTTTAAAGATAAAACCATAGAATTTATTGGAGGTAATAGAACTCTATGGTTAAATACAATGTGAATTTAAAATTTAAAGAAAATGGTAAATCTTTAAATGAAATAATAACTAATGTATTAAGAATAGAACTAGAAAAACAATATATGATTTTCAATATTCCCAAAGTGAAAGGAGTATGAATTGATGAATGGGAATAATAGTTTTAAAGCAGGGCTTTATATAAGATTATCAAGAGATGATGGAAATATTGAATCCGATAGTATTGTAAGTCAAAGAAGTTTACTTAATCAATATGTAAAAGAAAATAATTATAATGTTATAGATGAATATGTCGATGATGGATTCACAGGAACTAATTTTGAACGACCTGCTTTTAAAAGGATGATTAAAGATATTGAATCTAGAAAAATAAATATGATTATTACCAAAGATATGTCAAGGTTAGGCAGAGATTATATAGGAACAGGAGAATTAATAGAAAAGTATTTTCCGAATAATAATATAAGATATATTGCTATTAACGATGGAATAGATACATTTATAGATAATACCAATAATGATATAGCACCCTTTAAAGCCATAATGAATGATATGTATGCCAAGGATATTTCAAAAAAAGTAAAAACTAGTCTTCATTCAAGAATGAAAGATGGACTATATGTATCTGGTAGGTGCCCATTTGGTTATATGAAAGATCCAAATAATAGGAATCATTTAATTATAAATGAAGAACAAGCTAATGTTGTAAGACTTATATTTGATTTAGCATTAAAAGGTAATACTTATCATTATATAGCAGAGTATTTAACAAAACAAAAAATTAAAACACCAGCATCTTATTACAATTATGTATGGAATACAAAGTGCAGTAGTAAATGTATTTCTAAGGAACTTGGTGTATGGGTTGATACAACAATAAAAGCAATTCTAACTAATCAAATCTATGTAGGAGATTCAGTACAAGGTAAAACTAAAAAGATTAATTATAAGCTTAAAAAGACAATTAAAAATAATCCTAAAGATTATATTATTGTTCCAAATACGCATGAAGCAATTATTGATAGAGATACTTTTATTTATATTCAAACTCTACTTCCTAAAAATGTTAAAAGACCAGAGAAGAAAAGATTTTATTTATTAGATGGACTTTTATATTGTGGAGATTGTAAACATCGAATAACAATAAGATATCAAAATAAAACAGGAAGAAGTTATACGACATGTGATTATTATAGAACTTACTCTAAATATCATGTATGCACAACACATACAAATAATTATGAAATATTAGAAAAAGTAATTTTAGATAATATTAAGGATGTATGTGAGAAATATTTAGATAAAAATAAAATAAAAGATTCTATAGGAAGTACAACTTTTGAAAACAATACAATAAATCTAAAAAAACAAATTGAAAGTCTTGAACTTACAAATAATAAACTAACTGAAAATTTAGATAAAACTTATATGGATAGATTAAAAGGCATTATTGATGAATCACAATATTTAAGAGTAAGTGAAAATATAAAAAAAGAAATAGATAATAATAAAAAGAATATTGATAATCTTAAAAATAAAAATCAAGAAGTGAGTAAAATAAATAATAAAAAAATAGAAAAATATATTGATGAATTTTTATCATTAGAAAATCCAACTAGAGAATTAATAATAAATTTAGTTGAGAAGATCTATATCTATCAAGATAAGATGATAGATATTATATTTACATTTAAAAATACTACATAAAAAAGGTATCAGGTGATACACTTTGGTCAATTGCTCAAAACTATGGAGTAAGCGTTGATGAGATTAAAAGTCTAAATAATTTGAAAGGTAATACATTAAGTATTGGCCAACAACTCAGAATCCCTATTAATGATGATGTTAAAGATGAGCCATATGGTTATACAATTTATACTGTTAGAGTTGGTGATACTTTATATTCTATTGCTAAAAAGAATAATACTACTGTGGAAAAAATTAGAGAACTAAACAATTTAAAAACTGATACTTTGACAGTTGGACAGCAACTTAAAATTCCTTATAATATTATGCTTGATGATGCCTTTGATAATGACTATTTAATCTATGTGGTTAAAGCAGGTGATAGCTTATATTCGATTGCGAAGAAATATAATATGAGTGTTCAAAAATTAATTGAAATAAATGATTTAAAAAGCAATGTAATTAGTGTAGGCCAACAACTTAAAGTTATAGTAGGAAAAGATAATGCTATACCAATTGGTTCTAGCTGTTATGGAGAAGGATATGTGGAACCTAAATATATTACTTATACAGTAAAAAAAGGAGACAGTTTATATGTAATAGCTAAGAAATATGACGTTAGTGTTGATAGTATTAAGGTTTTAAATGATTTAAAAGATAATAATTTAAGTATTGGTCAAATTTTAAAAATAAAGGAGGTTAGTTAATGAAACCTGAAATTATAAGTTTTGAAGATTTTAAAAAGACAAGTCTTTATCAACAATTTTCTTTAGAAAATCCATCTACTGGAACTTTAAAAGTCCAAGTTTTTACTGCTTATAAAGCTGTTCCGATAGCTGATTGTGAAATAGTTATTTTTAAAACAATTGGTAATTATAAAGTTGTCTTTTTCACAGGCTTAACAAATAGTAGTGGAATAATTGATAATATTGTTTTACCTGCCCCAGAAAATGCAACAGCTACAACAATGGAAGCTCCTTTGTATACAACTTATGATATGACAGCAATTCATGTTGGCTATGAGACAATTAAACAGTATCAAATTGGTATACTTGGTAATATTAAAGCTATTCAATATGTTAGAATGACTCCATTAGTAGAATTGGAAGGTGTAAAACAAGATGGCAATTAGAAGTCCTATTATACCAACCGTAATAACAGTCCATTTAGGAGCACCTGATGAGACGGCTCGAAATGTTACTGTGCCATTTGATGAATACATAAAAAATGTTGCTTCAGGGGAGATTTATCCTAACTGGCCAATTGATGCGATTAAGGCTAATGTTTTAGCAGAAATATCTTTTGCTCTAAATAGAGTTTATAATGAATGGTACCCTTCAAAAGGCTACAATTTTGATATTACTAGTAGTTCTGTATATGATCAGTCTTTTGGAGAAAATAGACAATTTTTCGAAAGAATATCTCAAGTAGTAGATGAATTTTTTAATAACTATATAGTTAAAGAAGACCAAGTGCAGCCTTTATTTGCCCAATATTGTGATGGACGAGTTACTAAATGTGATGGCTTATCACAATGGGGTAGTGTTACTTTAGCTAATCAAGGGAAAAATCCTTTAGAAATATTAAAAAATTATTATGGTAATGATATTAAAATAATTTATAATGCTCCTGTTGAAGAAAATATTTCTAGCTACCCAGGGTTTCCTATCCAACTTGGAATATCAGGAGATTTTGTTAGAATGCTAAAAGTTCAGCTAAATAGAATAGGTCGCAATTATCCAGCAATACCAGCTATTACTGATGATAGTATTTATTTCACAGTGGAAACAGAAAATGCTGTTAAGAAATTTCAAGAGATTTTTAACTTACAAGTTACAGGTATAGTTGATAAAACAACATGGTATAAGATTAAATATTTATATAATGCTGTTAAAAATATTAGTAATTTATATTCGGAAGGAATTAGTGAAGATGAAGCAACTGTTCTTTTTGGAACTAAATTGCAATTAGGAGATACAGGTAGTTATATTAATACTCTTAATTACTATTTAAATGTAATAGCTTATTTTGATCCAGATATTCCCTTTTTAAATTTAAATAGTGATACATTTACAGAAGATACAAGGCAAATGGTAGTTGCCTTTCAAAATAAATATGGTATAGCAGCAACAGGTGAAGTAAATGCTAATACATGGAAAGCTTTAAAAGAAGCTTATGCACAAACTATTGAAAAAGTACCTACTGATTGTTTATGTAATGTAAATGAATTTTATCCAGGAAGATATTTACTCAGAGATATGACTGGCGATGACATAATTAATTTACAAAAATTTTTATATTTAATTTGTCAAAAAAGACAGAGTATTCCAGGGGTAATTGTCAATGGAACGTTTGATAACTTGACAGAACAATCAGTTAGAGCAATCCAAACTAATAATGGATTAGAGGTAACTGGCGTAGTAAATCCAGCAACTTGGAGTAAAATTGTCGAATTATCTAAATAAGTTACTATAAAAGACTAGAAATAGTCTTTTATTTTTGGTAAAATTGTAGTAGATAAATTTACATGGGAAATATAATTAAAGGGTAACTTTAGTTTCCTATTTATTAGAATTATTTTGTGGTATTAATTTAAAAAAGCAGTTTTGAAAGGATTTATTATGAATAAAAGAATTTTTGAAGCAATAGAAAGAATTTTAAAGAAGAAAAAAGAAAAAGTAATATTTGATGTAATAATAAAAGATTATGATAAAAGTAACTTTTATATAGCATTAGTATTTTCTAAAAGAATAGAAAAGTTTAAGGTATTATTTGTTCCTGTTGATGTAGCTGATGTTAAAAATGTAGAAGAATACTTTTGTTATCAATTTATAAATATGGGTACAGTTAATTATTTCTTAGAAACACTTTCTAAAGCTAAAGATATTTATAAGGAAGAAAGCTTTCGTAATAAACTAAGCAAAACAATGGATGCTTATTATATAGAAATAAATGTACATGTAGATGGGGACTATAAGTTTTTAACAAATCAAATTATACCTCAAGAGTGGGATTTTATGTTTGATATAATTGTTAGCTTGTTTGAGCATTTACCAAATGTCGTAAGTGAGCTTTGTAATAAGATTTTAGCTTTATTTAATGACTATTTTGATCATATAAAATATGATTATTCTCTAGAAATAGATATTAGTAAAGATAATTTAGGTTTATTTAGTGAAACTGAAATGAAACAAGCTGAAAAAATGCTAGCTAAAGTAGAATTTGCCGAGAAAATAGGTGATAAATATATTTGTATAATAGATGATAATATCTTTATATTTGCTATTGATGCTTATAAAAATATTTTTAATATTTATATTGAAGATAAATTTGTTAATAAAGAATATCTTTATGTTTTATATCTAATTTATAAAAATAATATTGAAAAGAAGTTTACGAAGATAATTGCGAATAATAAGAGATTACTTTGCTACAAAATAGATAAGGATGAAATGTACGTAATTAGTGATAATAAGAAGCAAAAAATAAAAATTAAAGACTTAGCTGATAAAAAGATTAAAATAGTTGATGGTGATGAAGAATTTAATAAATTGTTAGAAGTTTCATTGAAAGAAAAGACTAATTGAGAAGGGCTTAGGAAGAGACTCTTTTCTTTTTAATAAAAATTGGCACTCTTTATTGACAACTGCTAAAAATAGTGCTATAAATAAAGTTGTTAGGGAGATGATTTTGTGGAAAAGAAAGAATTTAAATCAGAATCAAAAAGACTTTTAGATTTAATGATTAATTCTATTTATACTAATAAAGATATATTTTTAAGGGAGTTAATTTCTAATGCAAGTGATGCTTTAGATAAACTATATTATCGTAGTTTAACTGATAAGAAAGTTAAAGTAAAAAAAGATGATTTAGAAATTAGAATTGATATTGATAAAGATAAAAGAATATTTACTATTAGTGATAGTGGCTGTGGAATGACAAAAGATGAATTAGAAGAGAATTTAGGTACTATTGCTAAAAGTGGAAGTTTAGCTTTTAAAGAGAATATGACTAAGAAAGAAAAAATTGATATTATTGGTCAATTTGGAGTTGGTTTTTATTCAGCTTTTATGGTTAGTGATAAAATTAAAGTTACTTCACGTAGTATTGATAGTGAAGATGCTTATACTTGGGAAAGTGAAGGAGCAGATGGCTATACTATAAAGAAAGCTAAAAAAGAAGATGTAGGTACAGAAATAGTTTTAAGTATAAAGAATGATACTGAGGAAGAAGATTATTCTAAGTACTTAGATGAATACGAAGTAAAAAGCTTAGTAAAGAAATATTCTGATTACATAAGTTTTCCTATTAAAATGGAAGTTACTCATCATGAATTAGTTGATGAAGAAAAACATAAATATAAAGATACTAAGGAAATAGAAACTCTAAATAGTATGGTTCCTATTTGGAAGAAAAATAAAAAAGATGTAAGTGATGAAGATTATAATAATTTCTATATGGATAAGTTTAGTGATTATGATAAGCCATTAAAAGTAATATCTTCAGCAGTTGAGGGAATGTGTTCTTATAAAGCTTTGTTATTTATACCAAGTCATGCACCATATGATTTTTATACTGAACAATATGAAAAAGGATTAAGTTTATATACAAACGGCGTCATGATAATGGAAAAATGTGGAGACTTATTACCAGATTATTTCAGTTTTGTTAAAGGTGTTGTTGATAGTGAAGATTTATCTTTAAATATTTCTAGAGAGATGTTGCAAGAATCTCATAATTTAAAGTTAATTGCTAAAAATATTGAAGGAAAAATTCGTAAAGAATTAGAAGATATGCTTAAAGATGATCGTGAAAATTATATATCTTTCTTCAAGACGTTTGGAATGCAGCTAAAGTATGGAATTTATAATAACTATGGTCAAGATAAAGATAAATTAAAAGATTTAATTATGTTTTATTCAGCAAAAGAAGAAAAGCTTATTACATTAAGTGAATATGTAAAAGATATGAAGAAAGATCAAGAAGTAATTTATTATGCAGCAGGATCTTCTATTGATAAAGTAAAAGATTTACCACAAGTTGAACAAGTAAAAGATAAAGATTTTGATATTTTATATTTAACTGATTATGTTGACTCTTTTGCTATTACAGCTTTGCAAGAATATGAAGGTAAAAAGTTTGTCAACGTTGAAAGTGGTGACTTAGATTTAGAAAGTGAAGATGAGAAAAAAGCTGTAGAAAAAGTCAATGAAGATAATAGTTCTTTACTTAAAGATATGGCTGAAGAAATTAAAGAAGTTAGTGAAGTTAGATTTAGTAATAAGTTAAAAACTCATCCAGTATGTTTAACTTCTAAAGGTGATGTTTCAATCGAGATGCAAAAAGTATTTGATGCTATGCCTAACGATATGGGAATAAAAGCTCAAACTATATTAGAAATTAATGAAAAGCATCCAATTAGTGAAAAATTAAAGAAACTTTATAAAGATGATAAAGAAGAATTTAAAAAATATACAAAAATTTTATATAGCGAAGCTAAAATGATTGCTGGACTTCCAATAGATGATCCAACTGAAATTAGTCGTTTGATATGTGAAGTTATTGCTAAATAAAAAATGTAAAGACACTTGTAAAGAAAGTGTCTTTCTTTACGTAAATAGAAAAAATTAAAAATAATAAATATTTTCTCTTGTGAATTTGTTTGCTATACTTTTAGTATAAAAGAGGGGATAAGATGGATAGTGAAGCTAAAAGAGATAATTTATTTTTTGTCGGTGCAACAATAATTTTAACAGTTGTTGTCTTAGGATTAGTTTTGTTTATTTTTTATGAAAAAGGATTGATTTTTAATAAGAATGCTGACGAAAAAAACAATGTAGTAGAAAATAATCAAGAAGACGATGATATTGAAGAAGATTTAAATGAAGAAGTAGAAATAACTGATATAAATCTAAAAAATGATTTAAGTGAAAAGATTGACTTTATAACAAACTTTAATTTAGGACAAAACATTTCACAAATGTCCAATTTTAGAAATGGAACTGTTGAAGGTTTAGGCAATGTTTTTAATAATATTACTGATGAAGTTAAACTACATATAGTTTTAAGTTATTTGAATGGTAAAGGACAATTTGTACCAATTACAGAAGAACATAAAACTAGTAGTGTTATTAGTAGTTTTGTAAATAATACTGGTGTGACCATTAAAGAAGTAGCAAGGGAAGTTGTTAATAATAAATATAGAGAATACTTTGGTAGTAACTTATTTAATACAAGTACTCAAATAGGAAAAGATTGCTTTATGTTTTATTATGATGCTAGTATAAGTACTTATTTTTGGGTATCAACAAGTTGTGGGGGAGCTACGGCTTCATCTGTTTTAGCCTATAAAAATAATTTTACTACTAAAGATAATTTAGCCTATGTTTATGTAAATTATGGAATTATAGATCCAGTAGATACTACTTCTGCAAATATATATAAAGATTTAGAAAAGACAAGTATTTATCAAGGTAATGTGGCCTTTCTAGAAGCTAATAATTTTAGAATAGATGCAAGTAATTATCAAAATTTCTCGCAATATAAATTTACATTTAATAAAGATAGCAATAATAATTATTATTTTACAAAATTAGAAAAAGTAAATTAAAAAATAAATCAAAACAATGAACCTAGAGGTTTGTTTTTTAAGTTCAAAAAAAGTATAAATTAGGATGGGATGGTGTTTATGCTAACAAAAAGTGAATTGAAAAATATGGATGCTTATTTTAGAGCTTTAAATTATTTATCTGTTGGACAATTATATTTATTAGATAATCCATTATTAAGAAGAGAACTTACAATTAATGATATCAAACCTAATGTTGTTGGACATTGGGGAACAGCTCCTGGACAAAATTTTATTTATATGCATTTAAATAGAGTAATAAAAAAATATAATTTAAAAATGATTTATATATCTGGTCCAGGTCATGGTGGACAGGCAATGGCTGCCAATAACTATTTAGAAGGGGTTTATAGTAAATTTTATCCAGAAATTACAGAAGATATTGAAGGGATGAAGAAACTTTTCAAGCAATTCAGTTTTCCAGGAGGAATATCTTCTCATGTGTCACCTGAAATGCCAGGCTCTATACATGAAGGAGGAGAACTTGGTTACAGCTTGGCCCATGCAGCAGGAGCTGTTTTAGATAATAAAGATTTAATTGCGGCTTGTGTTGTTGGTGATGGTGAAGCTGAAACAGGACCACTTGCGACTAGTTGGAATATCAATAAATTTTTAAATAAAAAAACAGATGGAACGGTTTTACCAATTTTACATAGAAATGGCTTTAAAATTTCTAATCCAACTGTCTTTGGTCGAATGAGCATGAGCGAGATGATTGATTTCTTTAGAGGACTTTCTTATAAACCTTATTTTGTAACTGGTAGCGATACTATGAAAATGCATAATGATATGGCTAATGTTATGGATAAGGCAATTAAAGATATATTGAAAATAAAAAGTACAGGTGAAGGAAATTATCCAGTAATAATACTTACTACACCAAAGGGTTGGACTGGCCCTAAAGTAGTTGAAGGAAAGAAAATAGAAGGATCATTTAGAGCTCATCAAGTGCCAGTCATGGTTTCAAAAGAACATCCTGATAATTTGAAAGTATTAGAAAGATGGCTAAAAAGTTATCATCCAGAAGAATTATTTGATGAAAAAGGTAGACTTAATAAAGAATTAAAAGAATTATGTCCACCGCTTTCAAAGTGTATGGGAGCAAGTAATTATGCTAATGGAGGACTACTTTTAAAAGAATTAAATACACCTAATTGGGAAGATTATACTTTAGATATAAAAAAGCCTGGTAGTGAAGTTGCTCAAGATATGATAGAACTTGGTAGATACATAAGAGATTTATTTGAAATAAATAAAGAAAATAAAAATTTCCGTATTTTTGGTCCTGATGAAGCTTTATCAAATAGGCTTAATCATATATTTGAGTCTGAAAAAAGAATGTGGAATTTTCGAATAAGTCGAGAAGATGAGTATTTATCAAGCAATGGTCGTATAATGGATGCCTATTTGTCAGAACATGTTTGTCAAGGAATGCTTGAAGGATACTTATTAACAGGAAGGCATGGATTTATTCATAGTTATGAGGCATTTGTTAGAATAGTTGACTCAATGGCCAGTCAACATGCTAAATGGTTAAAAGTTGTTAATACATTGCCTTGGCGCGCACCTATTGCTTCCCTTAATTATTTATTAGTATCACATGTTTTTCAACAAGATCATAATGGTTATACCCATCAAGATCCAGGCTTTTTAAATCATCTTGTCACTAAAAAAGCTGACGTTGTTAGAATGTATTTGCCACCTGATACTAATTGTTTACTTTCTTGTTTTGAACATTGTATAAAGACCAAAAATTACATCAATGTAATCGTTGCTTCTAAACATCCTCGTCCACAATGGCTAACAAGAGCCCAAGCTAAGAAGCATTGTACTAAAGGAATAGGTGTTTGGGACTTTGCTAGTAACGATGAAGGAAATCCAGATATAGTAATGGCTTGTTGTGGAGAAACACCAACTCTAGAGACTTTAGCGGCAGTTGATATTTTGAAAAAATCTATTAAAAATATAAAGATAAGAGTAGTAAATGTTATAGATTTAATGCGACTAGAATCACCTGATACACATCCTCATGGTATGAGTGATGAAGAATATGATGCCATATTTACTACTAATAAACCAATTATTTTTAATTTCCATGGCTATCCTTCTTTGATACATCAATTGACTTATAAAAGGAAAAATAGAGATTTACATGTTCATGGTTATAAAGAAGAAGGAACTATCACAACAACATTTGATATTAGAGTTCAAAATGAGATTGATAGATTCCATCTTGTTATTGCGGCAATTAAAGAAATTCCTAAGTATCGTGAAAAAGCTAAAGTACTTATTGATTGGTGCAATGAAATGCTTGAAAAACACGAAAAATATATAAAAGAGTTTGGAGAAGATATGCCATTTGTAAAGTATTGGAGATGGGAAGAATAAGTCACTTAATTATAGTGGCTTTTTATTT
>CANQIM010000021.1 GCA_947624075.1 uncultured Bacilli bacterium
GGTAAAAAAGATGTCGCTAGAAATATGTTAGGCGATGGTGTAAATATAGATCTTATAGCTAAATATACTAATCTTTCGAAACAACAAATAGCTAGCTTAAGATAAGTTTTCTTATCTTTTTTTTTACCGTTTTTTGTTTTATAATAAGAGTGGATGTGATTTACATGAAACAAGAAAATATTCGAAATTTTTGCATTATTGCTCATATAGATCATGGTAAAAGTACTTTAGCTGATCGTATCTTAGAAAAAACAGGAGCCCTAGAAAAACGTGAAATTAAAGATCAAATGCTAGATAGCATGGATATTGAAAGAGAACGAGGTATAACTATAAAGCTAAATGCCGTTCAATTGACATATAAATATAAGGGTGAGGAGTATTACCTTCATTTAATTGATACCCCAGGTCATGTTGATTTTTCTTATGAAGTATCTCGTAGTTTGGCTGCCTGTGAAGGAGCTATTTTAGTAGTTGATGCTTCCCAAGGAGTAGAAGCACAGACTTTAGCCAATCTATATCTAGCCTTGGAAAATGATTTAGATATTATTCCTGTTATAAATAAAATTGATTTACCTAATGCTGATATTGACAAAGTCATAAAAGAATTAGAAACAATTGGCTTTTCCAAAGAAGATATTGTTTTAACCAGTGCCAAAACAGGAGTTGGAATAGAAGCTTTACTTGAAAAAGTAATTACTAATATAAAGTCTCCTAAAGGAGATATAAATAGGCCCTTACGAGCTCTCATTTTCGATAGTCTCTTTGATAGCTATCGTGGTGTCATTACCAGTATTAGAGTTGTTGATGGCGAAGTCCACGTAGGTGATTTAATTAAAATGATGCAGACAAATGCCATTTATGATGTCATTGGTTTAAGTATTAACACCCCTAAAGAAAAGCAAGTCACTTCCTTAAAAGCAGGAGAAGTTGGCTACATTTATGCATCTATTAAAAGTATTAGTGATGTCTTAGTAGGAGATACTATTACTCTTGAAAAAAATCCTGCTAGTGAAACTTTGCCAGGTTACAAACCTATGAAACCTATGGTTTACTGTGGCTTATACCCAATTGATGCTTCTAAATTTGATGATTTGCGAGAAGCTTTAGAAAAATTAAAATTAAATGATGCTGCCTTGACCTTTGAACCAGAAACTTCTAAAGCTTTAGGCTTTGGCTTTAGATGCGGTTTTTTAGGACTTCTTCATATGGAAATAATTGAAGAAAGAGTAGACCGAGAATTTAACATTGATTTAATTGCGACAGCACCTTCTGTTATCTATGAAGTGCTTCTAAATAGTGGTGAAAAATTAATGATCGACTCTCCCAATAAGATGCCTAAAAAAGAAGCAATATCTAAAGTATTAGAGCCATATGTTAAAGTAAATATCTTTTCCCCTAGTAGCTATATTGGTCCAATTATGGAACTATGTCAAAATAAACGAGGTACTTTTATAAATATAGATTATCTAGATGAAGAGCGAGTTACCATAAACTATGAAATGCCTCTTTCAGAAATTGTCTATGATTTTTTCAATAAACTTAAATCTTTTACTAAAGGTTATGCTTCTTTTGATTATGAAGTAATTGGTTATAAAGAAAGCAATCTTGTCAAAATGGACATTTTATTAAATGGCGAAGTAATAGATGCTTTAAGTGTTATAGTTCATAAAGATTTTGCATACAATCGTGGTAAAATCATTGTTGAAAAATTAAAAGAAATAATACCAAGAGCTTTATTTGAAATACCTATTCAAGCAAGTATTGGTAATAAAGTCATTGCTAGAAGTACTGTTAAAGCCTTACGAAAAGATGTTTTAGCTAAATGCTATGGTGGAGATATTACACGTAAAAAGAAGTTACTTGAAAAACAAAAAGAAGGTAAAAAACGAATGAAAAAAATTGGTAGTGTTGAACTTCCCCAAGAAGCTTTCATGAGTCTTCTTAGTCAGGATGAATAATATGCGCTCTGTCTATATTCATATTCCTTTTTGCGAAAATATTTGTTCTTACTGTGACTTTTGTAAAATGTTTTATAATGAAAAAATGGTTGACTCTTACCTTGACGAATTACATCGAGAAATAAAAGAAACCTATCAAAATGATTTGATAAAATCTATCTACATTGGTGGAGGTACTCCTAGTTGTTTAAATATAAAACAATTAGAAAAGCTTTTTTCTATTATAAATATTTTTAAGAAAGATAAAGACTTTTCTTTTACAATTGAAGGTAATTTTGAAAGTACTTCTTTTGATAAGTTGCAACTCTATAAGAAAAATAACGTTACTAGACTTAGTTTCGGCCTAGAAAGTATCAATGAAAATAACTTGAAATTTCTAGATAGAAAGTGTGACATATTAAAAATTAAAGAAACTATTTTCTATGCCAAAAAATTAGATTTTGATATAAATGTTGATTTAATGTATGCACTTCCTACAGAAGATATGACTATTTTAAATAAAGATTTAGACTTTATACTTTCTTTAGATGTGAACCATATATCAACTTATTCCTTAATTATAGAAGACCATACTAAATTAAAAATAAACAACGTTCAAAATATTTCTGAAGATTTAGATTACTTAATGTATGAAACAATATGTAAACGTCTAAAAGAGAAAGGCTATCTACATTATGAAATAAGCAATTTTGCTAAAGAAGGCTTTGCTTCAGTTCATAATCTTTGTTACTGGCAAAATCAAGAATACTATGGTTTTGGTTTAGGAGCAAGTAGTTATCTTTCTAATAAAAGAATGACTAATACCAAAAGTATAACGCAATATTTAAAAGGATTATATTCTTACTATGAAGAAGTATTAACTAAAAAAGAAGTAATTGAGTATGAAATTATTTTACGCTTACGCTTAAATAGGGGAATTTACTTAAAAGAATTTTTTGAAAAATATCATAAAAATTTACTTGATATATATGATTATCAAGAACTATTAGCTTTAAAATTATTAAATTTAGAAGAAGATAGGCTTTTCATTCCTGAAGAAAAATGGTATATTAGTAATGAGATAATAAGAAGATTATTGGAGGCTGAAGTACATGGCTAATGCAGTAGTTGAATTAGATAAAGTTGCCTTGTGCAAACAGAAATAGATTATATTAAATCACCTAGAATAAAAAAAGCTTGTGAAGAGATGATTAAATTATTACCAGATTATTTTTTTGAAATAGCAGCATCATCTACAGGAAAATATCATCCAGAATATGCTTTAGGAGAAGGTGGCCTTCTTCGTCATACCAAAGCCGCTGTTAGAATAGCTGTTGAATTACTTTCTGACCCCTTACTTTCGAGTAAATATAAAGCCGATGAACAAGACTTGATGATTATGGGCTTAATCCTTCATGATGGTTTAAAGTTAGGAATTCCTAGAGAAAAATATACTCGTTTTGATCATCCAATCTTAATGGCTGACTACATCATGGATAATGAAGAAAAACTAGGCTTAGAAGTAGAAGAAATAGAATTTTTATGTGATGTTATAAAAACACATATGGGTGTTTGGACAACGGATTATAACGGTGTCGAAGTACTAGAAAAGCCAACAACTAAATATCAAAGTTTTGTTCATATGTGTGATTATCTCGCTTCACGTAAATGTATATTATTACCATTTGATAGTAAAAATGAAATAAATGCTTAAGAACTTTAAAAATTTATAAATTAATAAATAAATGTTGCCATAGAAAAATCTTAATAATTTAAAAGTAGAAGATTAAATACTTATTTGTCATTTTTCTTCTTTAACATAAAAACATGTTCAATAAGCTTAAAATTAAATTGCTTGTTAAAATTATAAAAGTTTGCTATTATATAGGTAAATAGGGAGGCACTTATGGCAGGAAAAATTATTGTTATTGAGGGAACCGATTGTTCTGGAAAAGAAACACAGAGTTCTCTTTTAGAAAAAAGATTTATTGCTGATGGTAAAAAATGCATTAAGTTTAGTTTTCCTATGTACGATACACCAACAGGTAAAATTATCGGAGGAGCTTATTTAGGCAAACCAGAAATATCTCCTAGTTATTTTGAAGAAGGTCCTGTTAATGTTGATTCCTATGTAGCTTCACTTTATTATGCAGCTGACCGAAAGTATAATATGGACAAAATAAATAAATATATTGCAGATGATTACTATGTTATTTTAGATCGATATACGACATCATCTCTTGCCCATCAAGGTAGTAAAATACTTGATAAAGATGAAAGATTTAATATGTATCAATGGATTGATAAGTTAGAATACTGGTTATTAAAATTACCCAAACCTGATCGAACTATTTTTTTACATGTTCCCTTTGAATATAGCTATATTTTAAGTAAAAACAGAACTAATTTGGACGAGGTTGAAAAATCTGAAGAACATTTAAAGAATGCCGAAAAAGCCTATATAGAATTATCAGAACTTTATAACTGGGACAAAGTAGAATGCGTTAAAGATGGAAGTTTACGTTCGATTGAAGATATTAATGATGAAATATACGAAATTGTTAAAGACATTTAAAAAGTAGCCCTTTTTACAGGCTACTATTTTTTTACCTCTAGTGGAGGTCTTTGCAATATTTGACTAAATTGTTGTTGTGATTCCAAAGGTACTTGAACTTGTTGTGGTTGTCTAACTTGCGGTGTATTTACTTGTTGAATTGGTTGCTTTACTTGGGGTTGTTGTTGAACAGTTACTTGAGTTTGAGTGCTTGGTTTCACTTGAGTTTGATTTATTGGCTTTACATTAACTTGATTTGGTGCTTGCGTTGGGATAACAATAGAAGGTATTGGTGATGCCGAATTCATAACTGTTGGCATAACCTTATTAGAAGCATTAAATTGGGGAGTTATAGGTGGTAACGGTGAAGTAGAAGTTTTGGCATTTACCGCTTGAGGTGGTTGTGTTGGCATCGTAATTTTTGGAATAGGTAATGTTACCGTTTGTTGTTTATTTACAGTATTTGATGGTGCTTGGACATTTTGTGTTGGTATAGAAGGCTTCTGTTGCATAGATTGAACAGTTGGAATTGGTGCAGGACTTTTTACTGCTGGAGTTTGTGGTGCTTGACCTGGTGTAAAACCTTGTTTAAGAGGTTGTCTAGGTTGTTCTGCTAGTTGATTATTTTGCTGTGGCTTAATAATAGTCTGTGGAGCAGGAGCTTTTTGTTTAACTGTTTGTTGAACTGGATGTTGTTGCACCGGTGTCATCTTTTGCTGCTGCGCATGG
Source organism: uncultured Bacilli bacterium (assembly GCA_947624075.1). Taxonomy (GTDB): domain Bacteria; phylum Bacillota_I; class Bacilli_A; order RF39; family UBA660; genus CANRGD01. The sequence continues at coordinate 5,221 of CANQIM010000021.1, forward strand.
CTACTTTCTTGATTAGTCTTAACTGTTCCTGGTATTTGAACAGTTGGTATAACAGAACTCTTTTTATTTATGCTATTTTCTTTCTTACTACCTTCATCATCCAATAAGCTATCACTGTTTTCCACAAAAATTTCTTCTTTCTTCTCAATTTTTGGCATAATAACCGATAACTCTTGTTCGTAATTTTCATCATCTTCATTTTCAATTTCAATTGCTCTATAAACTTCCTCAAATGAAGTTTTACCCTCAAGGGCCTTAATTAAAGCATCTTGTAACATCGTAATTGTTTTTCCCGTATAAACCATTTTAGCAAGTTCTTTTTTCTCAAGTTTTTCATTATTTAAAGCTGATCTTATATCATCATCTAACTCCAAAACTTCATGTAGGGCAATACGACCATGATAACCATTACGACAATTTTCACATCCTTTAGGATTGGCATCCCATATAACAGGAACATCTTGATGTAAATACTTCTTAAAGACTTTCTTCTCATACTTAGTCGTTTCCCTTTGAATACGACAATCAGGACACAACATTTTTGCAAGACGTTGTGAAATAATACCTGTTAGGGCAGTAGACAATAAATATCTTTCAACATCCATATCAAGAAGACGTTCGATAGTAGCAAGAGAGTTATTGGTATGGATTGTCGATAAAACTAAGTGTCCTGTTATAGAAGCACGAACAGCTATTTGAGCAGTCTCAGAATCACGAATCTCTCCAATTAGAATAACGTTAGGGTCTTGACGTAAAATAGAACGTAAAGCTGCTGCAAAAGTCATACCAATTTCAGCATTAACCTGTACTTGATTAATACCTTCAATATTCATTTCTATTGGGTCTTCAACCGTAATAATATTTGTCTCTGGCTTATTAAGTCCTTGTAAAATAGAGTAGTTAGTCGTTGACTTACCAGATCCAGTTGCTCCCGTAGTTAAAATAATTCCATTAGGAATTTCCATCATTCGTTTAATTTTTTCTAAATTATTGGGATGAAATCCTAAAGTTTCAATACCTGATAAACTTCTTGAGTAATCTAAAATACGAATAACGATTTTTTCACCTTCATTAACAGGCAAGACAGACACACGCATATCAAGATAAGTTCCACCAAATTCACCTTTTATCGCACCATCTTGAGGTAGACGTGTTTCAGTAATATTCATATTAGCTAACAATTTTAAACGAGTTGTTAAATTCCTTTCATAAGCTTTTGGTACATAAGTATAGTCTTGACAATCACCATCAATTCTAAAACGAACCATCATGCCCTCTTCACGTGGATCGAAATGAATATCTGATGCTTTATGTTTAGATGCAGCAATGATAATGTAATCGGCGATTTGTGTAATAGGTGTCTTTGTAAAATCAAAAGAAACCATGAAACTCTCAGTGCCTTTTGACACCCGTTTTACGTCATAAGAAACCATCATTTCAACCCCTTTTTGTTTACTTTAGTATGGTAATTTACTATATTTTATTATATAATATTTTTAACATAATATCAAGAAGGGGTAATAAATTTATGAGAAAATTGAACAATAAAGGTTTTATGCTTGTTGAGACACTTATCGTTGCGGTATTTTTGGTTACAATTTTTTCCATACTATATACTAATTTTTATCCATTAATCGGTGAATATGAACGTAGAGAATTTTATGACGACATTGACAGTAAATATTCTATTTATTGGATTAAAAGAATAGTTCAAAGTGGTTCCTATAGATTAACTGAAGCTGATAAAACTACTATCGACAGAAATGGATTTATTAAATTTAGTTGCAACAATATAATTGGCGATGAAGACCAAAAAGCTACTTGTCAAGAGACTTTAACTAGAACTGGAGCTGACCCCAATAATATTTATATAATTGATTTTGTAACGTCAGATTTTAAATATGCCGTTGATAATAATAAATCTTCATATGATGAAGATCTTAGAGAGTACATAAATTATTTACCTGAATTTACTAAAGGCTCATTGAATGGTGCTCAATTTCGTTTAATCGTTGTTTTTCATAATACTAAAGATGACAATGACTTTTATTCTTATGCTACAATAGAGGTGAAGAAGTAATGAAAAAATTAAACTCTAAAGGTTTGACTATTGTTGAGATTTTAATTTGTTTTGTCCTAGTAGCTTTAATTACTGTTTCTGTCTATAGTTCCATTTCTACTTTTAATAATAAAAAGAATGTTGAGTCTTATAAAGAAAAAATTTATACATATAAAAATACTCTAACTAAAATAATTCAAGATGACTTAATAAAAAATGGTCTTATAAGAGCAAGCTATGATTTAACAACAGATAGTAATAATATTGAAATCTATACTATAAACTTATCTTTTCGTGATGGTACTTCTAAATCTTTAATTATAAAAAGAAGATTAGCAATGGATTTTAATGAGGCTCAAGAAAATAAAGAAGGGGTTAAAAAGGATGACTATTTCATGATTGAATATGACCAAATTGAGTATCCTTTACCTGACTTTGGTGAATATCAAAATGATCGCGGAGAAACTATCAAAGATTTGCGTATTAATAATATTATAGTAAGTACTAATAGCAATGTCTTAACAGTTTATATTGGCCTATATCATCCTGATTTATCAACACGATATGGAATTAGTTTAGTTTGTCCAATAAATTCTTTTTAATGGCTAAGTAATAGAAAAATTCCTAATGCAAGAATTGTTCCTATTATTCTTCCTATAAGAAAGTTTTTATATTTAATTTTAGTATCAGCAATGATACTTTTTACTTGCATATGAATACTTAAACCGCCAAAAGATATGAAAATAATTGCTAATAAAGCTTTTATAGTAGTATTGCTACTTAATGTTAAAGAAGATATTCCTTTAGTTAGATCAAAAAAGCCATTTAATAGTATATATGAATAGGTATTTAGAAGCATATATTTAGAAATAATTTCGGCAATTAAATAGAAAAATAAGCTTGTTCCATAGATTAAAACAATTACTTTTAAGCTTTTCATAATAGCCTTACTTAAACAGTTAGAAAAGTTATCGTTTTCTTTATAAGTAAAAGTAATTTTTCTTTTTTCTTTTCTTTTGAAAAATAAAGTATATAAGTAGATAAGTAAATTACTTATAATTATTGCTAAATATATTTTTATAGATATAGAATTATTTTTTAAAATTAAAGAAACAGTACCTAGAACAAATAAAGGATTAGGAAAATGCGTAGACATTATTATTAAGTTGGCTTCTTTTTCGGAAATAAGATTTTTTTCAAGTAATTCTTTTGTATATTTACTTCCACTAGGGAAACCACTTATTAGGCTCATTAAAAAGATATAAAAACTTGCTGTATTTATATTTAGATAAGTAGAAATAGTTTCTATTAAACCGTATTCTATAAGTAAATCAGCTATTGTAAAGAAGATAAAGTTACTAGCAAATAATTTTCTAAAGAAAAGATCAGTATATTCTAAAATGCTTTTTATAATTAAAGATGCATTTATTAAATAAAGTATTAAAAGTACACTTAAAAAAATTAATATTAAAATTCTTTTGGAAGTTTTATTCATATTTCACCTTTTATTTGTTATAATTATATCGAGGTTGATAAAATGCTAAAGAAAATATTTAATGAAATTATAGAGTATATTAAAGAAGAAAAGTTTTTTCTAATTGGCTTAGCTATTTTTACTATTATATGTCTATATCCTGTTGATTATTATATTATTACAGGAGGGGGCACTAAAGATGTAGCAGAGCGTGTTGAAGTAGATACTTCTAATAAAGCTAAAGGTAGTTTTAATATGTGCTATGTTCATGAATTAAAAGGAACTGTTGCTACTTACTTGTTAAGTTTTATAATACCTAGTTGGGATAGAGATAAAGTTGCTAATTATAAGTATGAAGATAGTGAAACTTTAGAAGATGTTGAATTTAGAGGAGATTTAGATTTAAAAGTATCAAATAGTTCGGCTATTAGTTGGGCCTATGAATTAGCTGATAAAAAAGTAGAAGAAGTATCAACTAAGTTTTATGTAATCGCAACTTTCGATGATTATAAAACGGCTTTAAAGGTACAAGATCAAATTCTGACAATTGATAATCAAGAATTTAATGATAATGATAGTTATCAAAAAATATTCAGTAAACTTAAAGCTGGGGACTATGTTGATGTAAAAGTCATTAGAGACAAAAAAGAAAAAGTCTTAAAGTGTAAACTTTACGAATTAGATGGTCATGTTATTTTAGGTGTTTATGTAGAAGGCTATAGTAAATATAAAACAACCCCTAAAGTAGAGTTTAAATTTAAAAGTAGTGAATCTGGTCCATCAGCCGGTTTAATAACAACATTAGAAATATATAATAGATTAACTAAAAAAGATATAACTAATTCTTTAGATATTGCTGGTACAGGGACAATTGAAGCAGATGGAACGATTGGCTCAATTGGTGGTGTAAAATATAAACTTATGGGAGCTGCTAAAAATAAAATGGATGTCTTTTTAGTACCAGCTGGAGAAAACTATAAAGAAGCCCTTAAAGTAAAAAAAGAAAAGAAATTAAAGATAAAAATTATTAGTGTAAAGAATATAAAAGATGCTCTTTCATCTTTAGAAAAATTAAAGAAAGCTACTGCCTAGTAAGAGCTTTTTTCTTTTACCCATAATTTCCCATAATTTTTTAATATTTCTTACACAATTATGTTTTACAATTTAGTCATAGAAAGGAGGAAAGAAAAAGAGGAAAAAAATAAAAAATTATAACTAGTCAAACTTCGATTCGATTTTAATAAATTATGATACAATAAAGAGGAGGTCTGATAAGAGATATTTTAAAATTCGGAGGGTAGTATGTATAATATTGTTTTAGTAGAAGATGAAGAAGCTTTATCTAATTTAATAAAAATTTATTTAGAAAGAGAAAACTATAAAGTAATATGCTTTGATGAAGGACAAAAAGCCATTGACTATATTGGCCAAAAAGTAGACTTATGGATTTTAGATATTATGCTTAAAGATAATGTAAGTGGTTACGATATAATAAAGGAAATTAGAAAAAATGATCAAAATGTTCCAGTAATATTTACATCAGCAAGAGATCAAGAACTAGATAAAATCCTTGGTTTAGAATTAGGAAGTGATGATTACTTAACTAAACCTTTTTCCACTAAAGAATTAGTCTTAAGAGTTAATAATATTATTAAAAGAGTCTATAATAATCAAAGTAAAACTATGAATTATGAGAACTATCTAATTGACTTAGAAAAACGTAGTGTTTTTCAAGATAACAAAGAAATTAAGCTAACTACATTAGAGTTTGATTTGCTCTTATTATTTCTATCAAATAAAACAAAGTGCTTTACTAGAGAAGAAATATTAAATAATATTTGGGATAATGATTACTTTGGAACTGATAGAGTAGTAGATGATGCCATTAGAAGATTAAGAAAGAAAATGCCAAAATTAACATTAAAAGCTGTTTATGGCTATGGGTATCGCTTGTCATGATATATAAAAAAAGTAAATTAGGTAGACAACTTTTATGGTTAGTTGGTATTGCCTTTATGGTATTATTCTTATCACTTGGAGTTATTCTTCCTAAGATTTTAGTACCAGTACTAGAATCAAACATCTATAGATATTTAAGTGAACCATTACAAGTAATAGATGGTAACTTTGATAAAAAATTAATTAATACTGAAGTTGCTTATATCTATGTTTTAGATGGAGAAATTCATACTAGTGATAATCTTAAATCAGTCATAAAGACAGACAATTTAGAAAAATTAGTCCAAAAAATGACTAAATCTCATGGCAAAATAATCTACAATAATGAAGTTTATTACTATTATGTTTTAAATAGTGAACATAATAAAAAAATAGCTCTTTCCGACGATACATACGTCAATAAAATTAAAGCAGCAATATTAAGTGCTATCTTTCCCATAGTTTTAGGAACCTTTTTATTAATAGGTTTAATTCTTGTCTTATGGTCATCAATTGTTGTCAGAAAAATTGAAAAATTAAAAAATAAAATTGATAACATTGATAATGCAAATTTTAATCATAAAATAGATTTTGAAAGTGATGATGAAATTAGATCTTTAGCTTTAGCAATAGAAGATATGCGGATTTCTTTAATTAACCAAGAAAAATATCGAAATCAAATGTATCAAAATATATCGCATGATTTTAAAACGCCTCTCACAGTTATAAAATCATATATTGAAGCTGTTGATGATAATGTTGAAGATGCAAATGAAGCCTTAAAAGTCATAAAACAGCAAACAGAAAAACTTGAACAAAAAGTACACTCACTTCTTTACTTAAATAAACTTGACTATCTCAAAGACGCAAAAATCGAAATTGTTCCCGTAGATATGACTTCTATTATTAATGAAGAAGTTAATAAATTTAAATTTGTAAAGGACTTAAAATTTATTGTAGATATAGATAAAAAGTCTAAATATTTTGGAACGACGGAACATTGGGAAACAATTTTAGATAATATCCTATCTAACTTTATGAGATATGCAAAAACTACCATAAAAATTACAGCCAAGCAAAATAAAATTATTCTTTATAATGATGGAGAAAATATCGCTGATGATTTACTTGAAGGAATCTTTACTCCGTTCCGTAAAGGAATCAAAGGTGAGTTTGGACTTGGCTTATCTATTGTTAAAAAGACGCTAAATCTAATTGATTATGATATTACTATTAAAAATCAAAAGCGAGGTGTTGCATTTATTATTACGAAAGGGACTAAATAGTTCCTTTTT
>CANQIM010000022.1 GCA_947624075.1 uncultured Bacilli bacterium
TACTATGAGACTTTATATACAGGAAAAAGATAATTTAATAAAATTTAATTTGCCTGCTAAAATAGAAGGCTCAATGCTTTTTTCATATAAGTCATTTGATACTGGTTTTGAGAATTCCATTAATATAGATGCCATTGATGGTAACTGGGTGTTAAAAAGTAATGGAAATGTTAATATTATTAGTAATAGTGGCTATGAAGAACAAATTGTTTTAGTTGATTATATGTGTATTCCTGTAAAAGTAGAAGGAAGAGATAGTTTTTTGTGCCTTTTTTGTTTGCCTTCAATTGAAGCTAATGGTATAGATTATAGTACTGAAAATATAGAAACTATTACAATTGGTAATAATAGTAAAAATAGTATAACTTTTGCTCAAAAAATGATGCTTCCTAATCATGCTATTATAAAAAAAGTAAATAATTTTTGGTATATTGCTCCTGCTTCAAATAATGCTAATATTTATATTTATGTAAATAATAAAAGGGTTTTATCTGCAACTGCTTTAAATACTGGTGATGTTATTTTCATGAATGGTTTAAGAATTATTTGGATGAAACAATTTATTAAAATTCCAATGGCAACTAATTTATATAATATTAATGGATTAAAAACTTATGGTGATTCTATCGTTATAAGTAATAAAGATTATACTGAGGTTTCTGAAACAGAAATTAATTTACCTTTATACAATGAAAATGATTATTTTTCTCATACACCTAGAATTAAGAATATAGTAGAGGGAGAAGTTGTTAACATTGATGCTCCGCCTGCAAAACAAGAGAAAAGTAACGATATGCCTTTTTTGCTTAGTATAGGTTCTTCTTTTACAATGTTAGGTATGATGTCTATGAATGCCTATAACATTATCAGCTCTTTAGCATCAGGTGAGCAAGATTTTACGACGCAACTTCCTGCAATAATTATGTGTTGTACTATGTTGTTAGGTTCTTTATTGATACCAATACTTACAAAACATTGGCAAAAAAAATTGGAACACTCTAGAGAAATAAAACGTCAAGTGAAATATGGAGAATATTTAAAGAAAAAAGAAAAAAATTTAGATGACTTAAAAGCTAAACAAGAAACAATTATGAATGAAAATTATATTGATTTACCTGGTTGCTTGAAAGTAATAGAAACGCAAAATAACTTATTTTGGAATAGAGAAATTAGGGATGATGACTTTATTGAATTAAGATTAGGTGTAGGAAATAAACCGTCTTTAATAAAGTTATCTGCTCCTGAAGAAAAATTTAGTTTAGATGATGATAATTTATATCAAGATGTTATTCAATTAGGTAAAAGGTATGATACTTTAGAAAATGTTCCAATTACATTAAATTTGAAGGAACAAATAGTTTCAGCAATAATGTTATCAAGAAGAAATAAAAAGCATAAAGATGAATTTATTAATGGTTTAATCCTACAATTAATGACATTTCATAGTCCTTTAGACTTAAAGATAGTTTTAATAACTGATGAAGCTAATGAATATAAATGGAATTATTTTAGATATTTACCTCATTCATGGAGTGATGATAAAAAAACAAGATTTTTTGCAACTACACAAGAAGATTTAAAATCTCTTTGTCAGTTTTTAGATAATGAATATAATAATAGAAAAGCACGTAAGAAGGAAAGAGAACAAGCTAGTAAAGAAGTAACGAAAGATGTTATTGAAGATTATGAGTTATATGATTCATATTATTTAGTAATAACTGACAATTTTAAAAGTATCAAAAATTTTAGCTTTACAAGTGATTTGTTAGATAGCCAATATAACTATGGATTTTCAATGCTAATTATAGATGATGATATGAAAAATTTGCCTAAAGAATGCCAAAAATTTGTTGTCATAAATGATAATGATGGTATTATGTTTTCAGGTAAAATAAAGAAAGAAAATACTATTAATTTTCAGCCTGAATTTTTATCAAATATAGATATGAGGATTTTAACTAGAAATATTAGTAATGTACCTATTCAAGGTAGAGATGCTGAAAGTCAGTTGCCACCTAGTTTGCCCTTTTTGGAAATGTATAATGTTGGTAAGGTTGAGCAATTAAATGTAAGTAGTAGATGGAGTAATAGTGATCCAATGACAACTTTAGCTGCTCCGATAGGTGTTCACGCAAATGGAGAATTATTTAAACTTGATTTACATGAAAAATATGATGGACCACATGGTTTAATAGCTGGTTCAACAGGTAGTGGTAAATCAGAATTTATTATTACATACGTTTTGTCTATGGCGCTAAATTACGATCCTAAAGAAGTACAATTTGTATTAATAGACTATAAAGGTGGAGGTTTAGCAGGAGCTTTTGAAAATAGAGAAAAAGGAATATCAATTCCTCATTTAGCAGGTACTATTACCAATCTTGATACTGCTGAAATGAATAGAACTTTGGTGTCAATAGAAAGTGAACTTAAAAGACGTCAGAAAAAGTTTAATGAAGTTAGAGAAAAAGTTGGAGAAAGTACAATGGATATTTACAAATATCAAAAATTGTACAGAGAAGGTTTAATTGATGAACCAATTTCACATTTGTTGATAATTTCTGATGAGTTTGCTGAATTGAAGTCGCAACAACCAGACTTTATGGCCCAATTAGTATCAACTGCTCGTATCGGACGTTCATTAGGAGTACATCTTATATTAGCTACTCAAAAGCCTAGTGGTGTTGTTAATGACCAAATATGGTCAAACTCTAAATTTAAAGTTTGTCTTAAAGTACAAAGCAGGGCAGATAGTATGGAAATGCTAAAAAGACCAGAAGCTGCTAGTATTAAAGAAACTGGTAGATTTTATTTACAAGTTGGATATGATGAGTACTTTGATATAGGTCAATCTGCATGGTCAGGTGAAAAATATTATCCGGTTGAAAGAATAGTTAAAAAAGTAGATGATTCTATTTGCTTTGTTGATAATTTTGGTTCTACTATAAAGCAAGTTAATAATTTGCCTAAAATAGAAAAAGTAGTCAAAAAAGATTATGGTGATCAATTGACAAATATAGTTAAATATTTACAAGATGTAGCAAAGTCTTCTGGAATAAAACAAAATAAGCTATGGTTACCAGCATTAGAAAAAACTATTTTACTTGATAAATTACTAGAAAAATATAAGTATGAAGCTGCTGATTCTGATATTAAGCCAATCATTGGTGAGTATGATGCACCAAGGATACAAGAACAAGGATTACTTACTTTAGATTTATTAAATGATGGTAATTTAGTTGTGTATGGTACACCTGGTTCTGGAAAAGAAAATTTAATTTTTACAATTGTTTATAGTTTAGCTAAAATAAAGAAACCAGATGAAGTTAATTTTTATATAGGTGATTTTGGTGCTGAAACATTGAAAATCTTAAAAAAATTACCTCATGTTGGAGATGTATTTGTTACTGATGATAAAGTGCGAGTTGAAAATTTACTAAAGATGCTAGATAAAGAACTTGAGCGTAGAAAAAAAGATTATGCAGATTATGGTGGTAATTATATTGAATATTGTCGGTTAACTAAAAAGAAAGAAACAGTTATGATTGTTATATTAAATAATTATGAAAATTATCTAGAAACTTATCCTAGAATGAGTGATGCTTTTAATATTTTCTTTAGAGACGCTTTTAAATATGGTATTTTCTTTATAGTAACTGCTGCTGTTCAAACTGCTATTAGAGGAAGAAATGCTCAAAATTTTGTAAATAAAATTTGTTTAAAAATGCCAAATGATTCTGATTATAGAGATTTATTAGGCAGTCCAAAAGGATTGGTACCAGTAGATAATTATGGGCGAGGAATTGTTAGCGTTGATGGAAAAAGAATATATGAATTTCAAACGGCGGATATTGTAAATCGTGATAATAGAACACAATTTATTAAAGAACAAGGCGATTTACTAAAAGAAAAATATGGCAATTTAAAAGCACGAGCTATTCCTGTTTTACCTGATATAGCATATGTTAATGATGTTATGTTTGAATTAAAAGGTCTTGATTGTGTACCTATTGGAATTGAGAAAAATTCTTTAGAAGTGTATGTTTATAACTTTTTAGAAAATAAAATTAATTTGATTGCTGCTAAATCAATTAAAAGTCACATTTACTTTGTTTATGCATTGATTAGGCAAATGACTTCCTTAAAAAATGTTAACGTGTTTGTTATTGATGCTTTAAGTATTTATCGTGGTAATTATAAAGTAACATTATTTAATGATTTAGAACAGGCCTTTGTTACTATGTATAATAATGTTTCAAAAGATAGTAAAACAAGTAGCAAAAATGTATATATTTGTCTTGGAATATCTGAATTTAAAAATAAGGTTTCTAGTAAGTACAAAAATCATTTTGAGGCATTATTTAAACAAGCATCTAAATGTAAAAATAATACTTTCCTATTTTTAGATGACTCTGATTCTTATAAAAAAATCCAAGTTGAAGACTGGTTTAGGGATAATATTAATAATACATTTGGTATTTGGCTTGGTGAAGGAATTGGTTCTCAAGTAGCTTTAGGAGTTATGTCTTTAAGTTTGGATGATAAACAAAATGTTTTCCCATGTATTGGATTCCCTATTTATCAAGGACAGCACATGACTGTAAAATATGTAGTTGATGGAGTTGATAAAACAGATGAATAATAAAGTTTTAATTGAATTAGTTGTTCCAGTATTGGAAGTAAGATATGATGTTTATATACCAGTAAATAAAAAAATTGGTAATGTGATAATTTTACTTTCTAAAGTAGTAAGTGACTTATCAATGGGGTATTTTAAGGAAAATGACTGTAATATGTTGTATGATGGTGATACTGGTGAAAAATATGGTGTAGATGTTTTGGTTAGAAATACAAATATAAGAAATGGAAGCAGACTTATTTTAATGTAGGAGGGTTTATGTTATCAGATAATTTAAAAATAAAAAAGAAAAGATATGTAGATGCTTATAATCAAGCAAATGCTACTGCCAACGCTTTAAAAGCTGCTATAAATAATTTGAATAATTTGATTAGTAAGCAAAAACAAGTTTATAGTGTAGATGGAGTTGTTGGTTTTGAAAGTCATCTGAATGATATTTTAGAAAAATTAAATAAAGATTATGATAAAATTGTTAATACAGTTTTACCTGGAACTAAAACTATTATTGATAATTTGAATGAAGGTATTACTGCTGCTATAGCTGAAGAAGTAGCATCAGAGGTGTTATAGGAGGGTTTATGGAAAAATTAGTTATGGATACAAGTAAAGTTAAAATAGCAGCAAACGATATTAAGGATTTGGCGAATGATTATAATAAAACACTTATAGATATTTATAATAAACTTATAAATATTGAATTAAATGGTATTTGGGTTAGTGGTAGTGAAAATGGATCAACTAAAAAATTTGTGGAAAATGTAAAAAAGGAAATTCCTGAATATATAAATTTAGGCAAAGATTTAAAAAACATTTCTAATAATATTATTATTTACGCTAATTCATTGGAAAATATTGCTGATACTAATTATAGGGGGTAATTATGAGTAAAGTTACTATTGATTATGAAAAAGCAAAAACTTTAGTTCCTTTAGCTAAAAGTGAATTAAACCAATTAGAAAATGTATTAACACTTGTCCAAAAAGTTAATTTTCCAAACGATGAGTTTGATTGGGGAAGCTTATCAAGTGATATAAGTGATTCTATTGAAAATTTTAGGAACTATAATGAATCATTTAATGATTTTTTAGAAAACTATGTTAATAATGTAACTAGTTTTATTGACACAATTAATGAAGTTAAAATTACAGAAGTCAAAACAAGAAATAATTTGCTTTAGTAAAATAATGTAAATTATAAGACTATTTTGTTGCAAAAAAGAATTATATGATTTAATATTTAATTAAGATGTTAGATGGAAGGAGATAAAATGACTGTAGGAATAAATTCAGAAAAAATGGCAACATTAAGTATAGATTTGTTAGATGCTATAGAAAATATTAATGCTATTTCTTCCAAATTAGATATTGAAATTAATATTATTAGTAATAATTTCGAAGGACCTGGAAAAGATATCATTATTAATAAATTGAATTTAATTAATAATGATATTGGAACAGTAAATAAAAATATTTATTCTTATATTAATGATTTATCAAATGTTAAGAAGGTTTATGCACAACAAGATGTTGATTTATCTACTTCGATTTTAAATAATATCGAAAAAATAGAAGAGAGGAGTGATAATTAATGGCTGATTTTTCTTCAATGGAATATGGTTATAATTCAGATAATGTTGATACTTATTTAGCTGCCATTAAGGACACAGCATTGCAGAATGCAAAAAGTGCAATACTTGCTACAAATGGTATTAAGACTGTATGTGATGATAACTGGGAAGGAAAAGCAAAAGAAAATTTTAAGTCAAATTTGGATAAGGATGCTCAACATATTGCTGATCAATTAGATTCTTTGTTTAATATTTTAAATGATGAAATTAATTCAGTTCAAGCAGCAATGGCTAATAAAGATGAGTCTTTAATTAGTGCCGATTAATAAAATAAGGAGGTATATAAGATATGGCAATTTCAATGAGTAGTGCATCTGTTGATGATTCATTAAGACAAGAATTAATGGGAAAGAGTGTTGATTCAGGTTTTGCTTCAAGTGGTGTTTCTCCTAATACTAAAGGTATTATTAATAAAGAATTAACTGGAGCATCTTTTGCAGGAATATCTACAGATTTTGAAGCTAATATAACTAAAGCTATAGATGATTATATTAGTGATGTTAATGCTAAATTAGATGAGTTAGAATCTACTGCATCTCCAAGTGATGCTTTTAAAGGTTCTACAGTAGAAAAAGCACTTTCTACTTTTGTAGAGTCAGTTAAAAATGTTGCAAAAGCATATGTTACTGATTTACAAAATGCAGAAAATCAAATTATTGCAAGTGTTCATACTGCATACTATACACAAGATACAGATTTATCAACTAATCTTAATTCAGATAGTCAATCAATTAATGAAAGCTAGTTTTTAATGATTGTTTTAAAAAATTTGCATAGATGTTAAATTTATGATATTATAATGATGTTGTTGTGGAGGGATTCTATATGGAGACAGCATTGTTAGTTATATCAATCTTATTAATAATAATTGTATTGTTGCAAAGTTCTAAATCTGAAGATGGTGCTCAAATTATTAGTGGAAGAGCAGAAATGTTTGTTAAAAGAAAAGAAAGAGGTTCCGAATTAGTAATTAGTAGGATTACTTTCTTGTTAGGACTTGCATTTTTTACTATTTGTTTAGTAGCAATGTTTATTTAAGGACTTAGGTCCTTTTTCTTTTGGAAAAAGGGGCTAGTTATAAAGGAAAAAATAAAGTATAATGATACTAGAGGGTGATATTAGTGAGAGATGATATTGTTAACGTATTAAAAAACAGTGATAAAGCTTTAGATATTTATGAGTTACAAGAAAAGCTAGGAATAGAAAATGTTGAAAATACTATACAGTTAGTTGAAGATTTAAAAAAATTAGAGGAAGAAGTTGTAGTATATCATTCTAATAAAGATAAATATTTATTAATAGAAAATAGTCATTTACGAAAAGGTGTAATGCGAGCAAATAAAAAGGGATTTGGTTTTGTTGAAATTGAAAATATGGAAGATGATGTATACATTTCTCAAGAGAATATGAATGGGGCAATTCATGATGATATTGTTTTAATTGAAATAACAAGTAAAATGACTTTAGATAGACTAGAAGGTAGAGTTTTAAAAATTATAAAAAGACAAGTGCAAAGATATATTGGAGAAGTTTCATTTGATAAAAAAGGTATTGGTCATATAAAATTAGATGATTCGAAAATAAAATTAGAAATAATTATTCCTAAAGGTAAAAGCTTAAATGCTGTTGATGGGCATAAAGTAGTAGTAGAATTAGGTAAGAGAATTAATAATTCTAAATACGAAGGGGAAATAGTTGAAATAATTGGTCATAAGAATGATCCAGGGGTAGATATTTTATCAATTGTTTATAAGTATAATATAAATGTCGACTTTCCAGATGATGTTAAAGAAGAAGTAAAAAATATGCCAATGGAAGTTAGAGAAAGTGATTTAATTAATCGAAGAGATTTAAGAGATTGGGAGATTTTTACTATAGATGGTGATGATACCAAAGATATTGATGATGCTATTTCAATAAAGAAACTTTCTAATGGACATTATGAATTAGGAGTTCATATTGCAGATGTTAGTTATTATGTAAAAGAAGGTAGTCCACTTGATAATGAGGCTATGGAAAGAGGTACAAGTGTTTATCTTGTTGATAGAGTTATTCCAATGCTTCCTCATGAACTTTCTAATGGTATTTGTTCATTGAATCCTGATGTCTCACGGTTAGCTATTTCGTGTGTTATGGAGTTTGATGGTACTGGTAAACAATTAAATTATGAGATTTTTCCTAGTGTAATTAAATCTCGTATGCAAATGACTTATAAAAAGGTTAACAGTATTTTAGTCGATAATGTTATTCCTTCCGGGTATGAACCATTTGAAAAGAGTTTGAGATTAATGGAAGAGTTGGCTCAAATTTTGCGAAAAGCAAAAGTTAAAAGAGGTTATATAGACTTTGAGGTTGATGAAGCCAAGATTTTGGTGGATGAAAATTGTGTTCCAACGGAAATAGTACTGCGTGATAGAAGCTTAGGGGAAAATTTGATTGAAGACTTTATGATTGCGGCTAATGAATGTGTCGCAACACATATTTATTTTATGAATTTACCATTTATTTATCGTGTTCATGAAGTTCCAAAAGAAGAAAAAATTCGTAGCTTTTTAGGTTTTATTGGTAGTTTGGGGTATCAAGTACCTGGTGATATAAAAGATACAAGACCTACAACTATGCAAAGATTACTTAAGTTTTTAAAAGATAAAAAAGAGTTTAAAATTTTATCTAGTTTATTACTAAGAAGTATGCAAAAAGCTGTTTATAAACCAGAAAATTTGGGACATTATGGATTAGCTAGTAAATGCTATACACATTTTACATCACCAATTAGAAGATACCCAGATACAACAGTTCATAGATTATTACATACATATTTGTTTGATGGTAAAATAGATATGGCAACTATTAGAAAGTGGGAAGATAAATTAGTTTATATTGCTGACCATTCTTCAGCTAGAGAAAGAGCTTCTGTTGATTGTGAAAGAGAAGTTGAAGATATGAAGATGGCTGAATATATGGAAAAACATATTGGTGAAGAATTTGAGGGAATGATTAGTTCAGTTACTAGTTTTGGAATGTTTGTGGAACTTGATAATTTAATTGAAGGATTGGTTCCTTTACGCGATATGAATGATTTTTTCCATTTTGATGAAGAGCATATGACATTGACAGGAGAAAGGTCACATGTTAAATATGTTATAGGTGAAAGAGTTATTGTAAAAGTAGTAAGAGCTTCTAAAGAAGAAAAAACAATTGATTTTGAGGTAGTAAGGAAGGTATAGAAGTATGAAAAGTGGAGTTAGAAAAGTAAAAAAGCAAAAGTTAAAGAGTAGCGTTAAGATTTTTTTAGTAGTTATTTTGGTATTAACTATAGGGGCTGGAGTTGGTTATTTTTACTTTGCTAATTCTTTAAAAGAAAAGGAACAAGAAGCAAAAGCTGAAGAAAAGGTTGAGAAGAAAGAAGAAGTAGAAAAAAAAGAGCCTAAAGAGTATACAGCGAGACTTTTTATGGTAGGGGATGCTTTGATACATAGTGCGATTTATCAAGATGCAAAACAAGCAGATGGGACATATAATTTTATACCTATGCTTGAATATATAAAGCCTATTTCTTCAAAGTATGATTTAGCTTATTATAATCAAGAAACTATACTTGGAGGAGAAGAGCTGGGTTATTCAAATTATCCACGTTTTAATTCACCACAAGCAGTAGGAGATGCCTTTTTAGATGCAGGATTTAATATGGTTTCTTTAGCTACTAATCATACTATGGATAAAGGTGAACAAGGAGTAATTAATTCTGTTAATTATTGGAAAAGTAAAAGTGGGATTGCTTATTCTGGACAGTGGTTATCACAGGAAGAAAGAGATACACCAGTAATTTATACAAAAAATAATATAACTTATGCCTTCTTATCTTATACTACTTGGACTAATGGATTGGAGACACCTGAGGGAAAAGAATATTTGAATAATGTTTATTCTAATGAAAAAGCTTTGAATGATATAAGCAAGGTACGTGATAAAGTGGACTTTGTAATTGTGGCGATGCATTGGGGTACAGAATATTCTTTGGGAGTTTCAGATAGTCAAGTGGAGATTGCGAATTATTTAAGTAGCATTGGAGTAGATTTAATAATTGGGGCTCATCCACATGTAGTTGAACCAGTTGAGTATATAAATAATGGCAAGACTTTTGTTATTTATTCATTAGGTAATTTTATATCAGATCAAGAAGGAAATGAGCGCCTTACGGGATTGATGATGGAAATTACTTTGAAAAAGTATGTTGATGTTGATGATAATGTTACTAATAGTGTTATTAATCCAAAGGCAGAGCTTATTTATACAAAAAGTTATTATGGTGGTAAAAGAAACTTTAAGGTTTACCCGTATCCAAGTTTGAATACGTCACTACTTGGAAATTATGAAAGTTTATATCAAAAGTATAAGGGCGTTGTTAGTGAAAGATACCCTGAGTTAGTTTGGGGAGTTACTAGCGAATAGATAAAGTTGGTGAAGAAATGGAAATTATAAATAGAAAGGCTCGACATAACTATTTTGTCGAAGAGGAATATGAGGCAGGAATAGTTTTGACAGGAACAGAAATAAAGTCAGTTCGAGAAGGAAATTGTAATATAAAAGATTGCTACGGAATTGTTAGAAATGATGAAGTGTTTTTGCTAAATATGTATATAGCTGAATACAAAGAAGGAAGTATTTTTAATCATGATGAGACTCGAGATAGGAAACTTTTGCTTCATAAAAAAGAAATAAAGAAGATAAAAGAGTCTTTAGAAATTAAAGGGTTAACGCTGGTTCCTTTGAAAGCTTATTTTAAGGGAAGTAATTTAAAAATTCTTTTAGGTGTTTGTCGTGGTAAAAAGAATTATGATAAAAGGGAAAGCATTAAAGAAAGAGATATTAATAGGGAAGTAGCTAAAAATTTGAAGAATTTTTAACTGCTTTTTCTTTTGATTTCTGTTTAGCTTATACAGAAAATGTTAGATAAGATGGAATAATTTGGTATTTAAAAAAATATAATTTTGTGGTATAATCTATCTACATGGGGATGTCATGGTTTCGACGGGAATATTAGAGCAAGGATGGCAAGTCGATTGTTCACGTTACGAACACAAAAAAATAAACGCAAACAAAATTAAAAATGCAGTTGCTAACATGTTTGGTGGAAACCAAGCTGTTGCATTTGCCTAATCAATAATATAGGCCTGCGCTTTTCCTTATTTTTATCTAGGGAATATTGAAAAGCTCATTTTACTAGATTATAGCTATCTTTTGTCTAGAAGATAGAAAGAATTGTTAGACTGGTGTATTCTTTTTGTCGTTAACTACTTGAAG
>CANQIM010000023.1 GCA_947624075.1 uncultured Bacilli bacterium
TAAAAGTAAAAGAAGAGCCAGTTTTTACTCTTCTTCTACTTGAAATTGTGAATTATATAAATTAGCATAGAAGCCATTCTTCTTTAAAAGCTCCTTATGAGTTCCTTGCTCAATGATATCACCGTCATTTAAAACAAGTATTAAATCAGCATTTTTAATAGTTGACAAACGATGAGCAATAATAAAGCTTGTTCTACCCTCCATCAGTTTGTCCATTGCTTCTTGAATTAAAACTTCTGTTCTTGTATCGACACTACTTGTTGCCTCATCAAGTATCAATATTTTAGGATTTGCTAAGATAACACGAGCAATAGTTAAAAGTTGCTTTTGACCTCCAGAAATATTGTCGGCCTCTTCATTAATTTGCATGTTATAGCCATCTGGTAATGTCCTTATAAAATGATCAACACTTGCCGTTTTACAAGCTTCCCTTATTTCTTCATGTGTAGCAGATAAATTACCATATTTAATATTTTCTTCTATTGTTCCACTAAATAACCATGTATCTTGTAAAACCATACCAAATAATTTTCTTAACTCATGACGATCAAAATCATTAATATCTTTGCCATCGATTAAAATTTTACCAGAATTTAATTCATAGAAATGCATTAAAAGTTTTACAATAGTTGTTTTGCCAGCTCCAGTAGGACCTACAATAGCAATTTTTTGACCATCTTTAACTTTAGCTGAAAAGTCTTTTATAATAACTTTATCTTCATTATAACCAAACTTAACATTAGAAAATTCAATATTTCCCTTTAGATTATCAATGGATAAAGCATGTTTAGGAGTTATTTGTTCTTCTTCAATAGCTAAAAAGTCAAAAACACGCTCACTTGCCGCTACAGCTGACTGAATATTAGCCATTACTTGCGATAATTGATTTATTTGTTGCGTAAAGTTTCTTACATATTGCGTAAATGATTGAATATCTCCTACTTTAATCTTATCTAATATTACCATGTAGCCACCTAATATTGATATTACTACATAGCCTAAATTACCAATAAATTGCATAATTGGATGCATAGAAGTACCTAAAAATTGACTTTTCCAAGCACTTTGATACAAAGCTTTATTTAACTCTTTAAATTTTTCAGTAGCATCTTCTTCACCATTAAAGGCTTTTACTATGTCATGTCCTCCATAAATTTCTTCTACATGACCATTCATATGTCCTAAAAAGTTTTGTTGCATTACAAAGAACTTTTGACTTTTCTTAATAATTTTATTAAGTATCAACATACAGAAAGGAATTATTAAAATAGCTGTTATAGTCATAGGAATATTAATTGACACCATCATTATCAAAACTCCTATAATTGTGGCAATTCCTGAAACAATAGATGTAACTGATTGATTAAGACATTGTGTTAAGACATCTATATCATTTGTAACTATAGATAAAACTTCTCCATGAGTTTTAGTATCAAAATATTTCATAGGAATTTTATTTATTTTACTACTCAATTCATTTCTTAATTTATATGATATATCATTAGAAATACCAGTCATAATTATACCTTGAATAGCTGAAAATAAAGAACTAATTGTATATAAAAGAATTAAAATTAAAGTAGTTTTTCTAATATAGGTAAAATTTATACCACCAGTATTAGTTATTTTTTTCATTATACCATTAAATATTTCGGTAGTAATATTTCCCATTATTTTAGGACCTATTATCACAAAGACAGTTGAAGCTATTGCGAAGATAATAACAAAGAAAATTCTTATCTTATAATTTTTTAAGTAAGCTAATAAGTTTAATAATGTTCCTTTAAAGTCTTTGGCTTTTTCACTTGGAACATTTCTACGTGGTCTAGGCATTTTCTAATTCCTCCTTACTTAATTGCGATAAGGCAATTTCTTTATAAACTTGACAATTCTGCATTAATTCTTGATGTTTACCTATACCAACTACTTCTCCTTCATGTAAAACAACTATCTTATCGGCATGCATAATTGTTGATATTCTTTGAGCAACAATTAAAACTGTTTTATCTTTTGTTATTTTGGCAAGTTCCCTACGTAGTTTAGCATCTGTCTTATAGTCAAGTGCTGAAAATGAGTCATCAAAAATGTAAATATCAGGCTTTTTAGCTATGGCTCTTGCTATTGACAATCTTTGTTTTTGTCCTCCAGAGACATTTGTTCCACCTTGAGCTATTTGATAGTTTTCTTTTTCAGCTAGTTTAGAGACAAATTCCTTTGCTTGTGATATTTCTAAGGCATTGTCAATATCTTTATCAGTTATTTTTTCATTACCATAACGAATATTATCTTTAATGCTGCCCGTAAAAAGAATACCTTTTTGAGGAACAAAGCCAATTTTATCACGAAGAAGATGAATATCTACATCTTTAATATTAACACCATCTACTAATATTTCACCACCTGTAACATCATAAAAGCGAGGTATCAAATTTATCAAAGTAGATTTTCCTGATCCTGTAGAGCCAATAAAGGCTGTTGTTTGTCCTGGATTAGCTGTTAGATTTACATCAGTTATTACATCATAATTAGCATCTGGGTAACGGAATGAGACATTTTTAAATTCTACAAGACCTTTTTTATCTTTGTTAAACTCTTGAGGTACTTTAGTATTTTCGATTGAATTTTTTGTTTCTAAAACTTCCATAACTCTTTTAGCAGAAACATTGGCTCTTGGAAGCATAATTGACATCATTGAAATCATTAAGAAAGCCATAATTATCTGCATCGTATATTGAATATATGCCAAAATGTCCCCTACTTGCATCGAACCATTGTCAACACCTTTTGCTCCACTATAGACAATAGCTAAACAAACAAAGTTCATAACAAGCATCATAATAGGCATCATAAAACTCATTGTTCTATTGATAAAAATATTTATTTTTGTTAAATCTTTATTAGCTTTTTCAAATCTTTCTTCTTCGTGTTCTTCATTAGAAAAAGCTCTAATAACAGGAAGTCCTGTAAGTATTTCTCTTGTAACTAAATTTAATTTATCAATTAGTTTTTGAACTATTGTAAATTTAGGCATAGCTATAGCAAACAAAGTAATAACAATAACTAAAATAGAAACCACAGCAAGACCAATAATATAAGTCATTGATGAGTTTGTATTTAGAGCCTTAATAACACCACCAACACCAATAATAGGCGCATAAATAACAACTCTAAATAAGAAGACAATAACCATTTGAATTTGTTGTATATCATTAGTTGTCCTAGTAATTAATGAAGCTGGTCCAAAAGTCTTCATTTCATTTTTAGAAAAACTTACTACTTTTTTAAATACTTTTTCACGTAAATTTCTAGATAATCTTGCTGCCATTCTTGCTCCAATGAAAACAGTTAATAATCCAGAAATCATTCCTGTAAAAGCTATTAAAATCATTATTAAGCCAACTTTTAAAATATAATTCATTTGCATTTTATCTAAATCGATATTAATTCTTTCATATTCTGTTTTAATATAGTTAATAGCCATTTGCTCAATAATTGTATCAGGATAATCTTTAAACTTTTTATCAATCTCGTCTAACATAGTCTTTTTTTGCTTGGATGGTGCATTCTTTAATAATGTAAAAATATCTACATTATTAGGTAAATTAGCATATTTTTCTATATTAGAATCCTTACTTTCAAAGAAACTAACTAGTGTCATAGGTTTAGCTAAAAGTAAATCTATTTTTTCTTTATCAGCTGTCTTTTTTAATTTATATATCGTTTCTTTTTTATAAATAGTATCTTTTTGATAATTCTTTAAAATATAATTTTTATCTTTATCATTTAAAAATAATGTTAACTTTTCTAGTGATTTTTCTCCTATTTTCTCAATAGTAGCATTCTCAATACCATTTTGTTGAACACCAACATTTATTATTTTTGATGTATATTCTGGTAGTGTTAAATCAAGATAAGCTTGAGCAATTAGTAGAAGAATAATTGCTATAACAGAAATAGTTTCATTTTTTAAATACTTAAATATCTTTAGCATTTTTTTACCCTCCTTAAATATTTCCATAAAATATTATATTTAACTTTAATAAATATTTTACTCTTATTAATGAATACTTTTTAATTTTGCTATAATACAATTCAATAAAGCACAAAAAATATTTAAATAAAGTTTTAGGTTGCATCTTTTTACTAAATAAAATTTTTTATGATTTTTCTTTCTTATGGGTGCTTATACATTATAATATTTTAGATATAATGTGTCAATAGATGCAACAAGTAAAAAGCCGACTAGTGTCAGCTTTATTTTCTAATGGTAGTCTGTACGGGTTTCGAACCCGTGAATGCCACCTTGAGAGGGTGGTGTGTTAAGCCACTTCACCAACAGACCATTTCGAAATGTCTTCGTAGACATTTCTAATTTTAGCATAATAATTATTTTAATTCAACTTATTTTTCATTATTATTTTGTAAATAGTTAGTTATACTTTTTAAATAAGTTTTATTTCTAGAAATTTTAGGTATATCTTTAGATATTATGAATAATACTCTTAATGCTTTATATAATTCTTTTTGCTCACTAATAGTTAGTACTATTTTTTCCTTACTAAATAGTATCTTTTCTAAAAGATTTGCGTTATTTATACCTAATTGACGTCTTTGCCAATCATCTAAAGATTGATAAATAACTCTTATATTATGCCAGTCTTTAGAAGTGAGTGTTGTATTAGTTACATTAATTGTACTATTAACTACATCCTCCTCACTACAGTTATCCTTTTCTAAAATGATTCTTTCTTTTCTTTGTTGCATTAGTTTAATACTTATTTTAGCTGCTATTTTCTTATAAAGCTTTTTTTCTTCAAAACTTAGTCTTGTATCATCTATATCGTCTAAATTTTCACCATTTCTTTTAAAGAAGATTTGCTTTTCTTCATTAGAAAAAGTATTAATTATTTCTAATAAAGTTAATTTATCAGCTTTAAATCTTAATGTCTTTTTCGAGATTTTCTGTTTTTCTTTAGCAAGTATTTTTCTAGAAATTTTCCTTGATAATAACTCCACTTTCTCCTGAAGTTCTTTTTCTTTAACATAGTCTTTACGAATATTAAGATCTTCATCAAATTTCTTAAAGAATAACTCTTGCTCTTGTACTGATAAATTTTTAACAATATCTAATACACATTCCTTAGAAGCCTTAAACCTAGCCTTAGTCTTTTTTCTTTTCTTCTCAAAAGCAATTTTAGTAGAAATCTTTTTACTTATTTCTTTATACAACTCATTTTCCCAAGAATTTAACTTTAAAGAGCCTACTCCATCTAAATTAGGACCAAACTTTTTATAAAAAATACTTTGCTCTTCAGCTGATAAAGTAGAAACTATTTTTAATAAAGTTGTATTATCAATTGCAAACTTAGTCTTATTAGAAGGTGATATTTCTTTTATTTCAGCAATCATTTCTAAAGGGATAAATTTATTCTCATTTAATAACGCTAAAGCTTTGTTAAAGCATTCTATAATATCTTGAAGATGCTCTTCAGAAGTGTTTAAATTTAGAGAATTATTTTTTCTAATATTTTGAATATCAAACCTATCAATTAAAAGAGCTCTATCTTTTTTATTAAAATAAGTTAGTATTTCTTTCTTATTTCTTTGAAGGTGCTTTTCTGTAATATCTTGAGGTGATATTTCATGAAGTTGCTGCAATAAATCATCAGGAATTTTATTATTTTCATTTATGTAGCCTAATATTTTCTTAAAAAGTGGAACAGTTTGAGTAAAAAATTTCTCTTTTGAGGCATCATCTAATTCATCAATAAGATTATAACGTTTAGTTAAATTAAATTTTGCCTTTAAAAGACACTTATCTTTTTTATTAAAGTACTTTAATGTCTTAGCAATTACTTCTTCATTCTCACTTATGTCTTCTACAAATAAATATTTACGTTTACCTTTTAAAGCTTTTACTTTTAGAAGAATTTCTTCATAGGATTTTTCTTCTTCTTCACTAAAACGATAAGGATAAACTTTTTCTAAGTCAGTACTAAATTTTTTGAGAAATAAATCTTTTTCCTTATTAGGAAAATGTTTAATAATATTTAATACTTTTTCTTTATTAGTAAACTCATAGTTATTTTTCCAAGTATAGTATTTTATTTTCTTTATAATATCTTCACTTAGATTTTTATTACTTTTTAAATAATTAATGGCTTCTAAATAAAGTGAGACTATTTTCTGCAAATGTAAAACTTCCATTTCAGTTAAATCCTTAGAATTTAAGAAATTTTCAGTGTAGTTAAATCTTTCTTTAATTAGTCTCCTATCTTCAATTGTAAAATAACTTAAAATACTTTTTAATTGATTAGTATCTTTTTGTTTATCAAATTTAATAGTCTTTAAAGAAGTCTTTTCTATTTCCTTTATAATATCAAAAGCTACAAAGCCCTTTTCTTTTAAAGAAGCAATACACTTTTTAAATAGAGGTGCTAGAATATTTTGCAGACGATTTCTCCCCTCTTCATCTAAATTATCAAGATATTTATTACTTCTACCTAAATGAAATTTTTCTTTCAGTAACACTTGATCTTCGGCATTAAAATATTCTAAGGCCTTAAATGTGATAATTTTATCTTCATATAACACTTCTATTAAAGGATTTATGTTGGCAAGTTTCTTTTCTTTTAGAAGATAATTTGATATTTTTTGTGTTACTTTGGCCGATAATTCTTTCTCTTTTTTAGTTAAAGAAGCTTTTTCAATAGGATTATAACTTTTAGCAAATACTTTTTGTTCATCTTCACTGAAAGAAGTAACTATTTCTTTTAAATGTTCATCTGTTGTATTAAAATGACGAGTTATTTTTTTCTTAGATAATAACTTAACTTGTTTTATATTTCTTTGTGTTGTTTCAGATAATTTGCCTTTACTATCAAGCTCTTTTATAGCTGTTTTTAAAAGAGGAATAATCTTATTTTTAAAATTAGCAACATCTTCCTTAGTAAGTTCTACATTTTTATTTTTTCGATAATGATAAAAAACTTTTATCTTTTGTTGTGTTTTAGAATCAAAAAAGCTAATGGCCTTATCCACTTTTTCTCTAGAAACACCAAGCGTTATTTCTAAAGGAGTAGACAATTTTAAAATTTTAGCATTTATATCAGGAATTATCTTGGTTAATATTTTTTTGTTATGATTATAAGAGACATTTTTTACTTCTGAATGATGCAAAAAGTCCTTACCAAATCTTTCTTCCAAAAGAGCCATATCCTCAGCAGTTAAATTAGCAAGAATAAATTCCAATTCAGCCGTTGAAGAAGCAGGCGTTAAAGAAATAAATGGTACTTCATAAATATTTAAATCATATCTACCCGTATTTTCGATATTAATAGCGTATTTTAACAATTTTTGGTAAGTAGAATCAATACTATAATCATTTAACTCTTCTAATAAATATAATTCCTTATTTTTAACATTAAAATTACTACTTATATATTCTTTTTCTTGATTAGAAAGATGAAGGTAGGCTTTTTCTAAACTATCTCTAGATAGTAAAGCATTTTCTTTTCTAGTTTTCAAATACTTCTTTTCATAATTATCTTTTGCTTTACGAAGATTTGGAACTACTTTTCTAGAAAAATAGTTTTCTATTGGCAATGCTAAATCATCTATAGGAGCATTTTCATAACCATCAAAATATTTTTTATTAAGAATTTCTACTTCATCTTCATGCAAATTATTTATTATATAATTTAATTCATCAATTGTAGAAACTTTTAATAAGTCATATAAATTTTCTTTGATAATTATTACTTTAGAAGGATTTTTAAGAGCTGATGTGTAAAGCTTTAACTTATCAATAATTCTAGTAAATTTTTCATCAAATATGTCTTCGACCTTGTTGCTATAATCTTTTCCATAAACATTTTGAAGCATTAGTTGTTCTTCAGTATCTAGATATTTAATAGCTTCAATAATAGTAGCCTTAGGAGCGGAAACAACTTTACAAAGAGTAAGCTTACTTTCTTTTAAAGTGATATTGTTAGGATTATCAAGATAATTCTTACTTTTTTGAATATTATTATTATTTTTTAGTTTCCTTAATGCTTTACTTTCTATTTGACGAATACGTTCCCTACTTACATTTAGTTTTTTACCAACATAATCTAATGTTTTAGGAATACCATCATTTAAACCAAATCTCTCTGTTATAATAAATTTTTCTCTAGGTGATAATATATCAAGAGACCTTACTACTTGAGAAGCTAAATCTTTCTTAATATATTCCTCTTCTATTTTAATTGAATCATCAGCAATAAAATCTTGAAGTTCATCAGAATTCCCTTCATCACTAATGTTTGTATTATAACTAATAACGTTTTGAGTAATTTGTAAAAGGTCTTCTACTCCTTTTTTAGTCAAATTTAATTCTTTGGCAATCTCATCAGTAGTTGGTTCTCTGCCTACAAGATTTTCATAATTATTTCTAATCCTTTCTATTTTAGCTAATTTCTCACTAGTATTTACTGGTATTCTAATAGATCTTCCTGTATTAGCAATGCTTCTTTGAATAGCTTGTCTTATAGACCAAGTAGCATATGTTGAGAAACGAAATCCCTTATCAACATCATATTTATCAATAGCCCTTATTAACCCAAAATTTCCTTCGACGATTAAATCCATAATTGATAGACCACGGCCAACAAATTTTTTGGCAATACTAATAATTAATTTTTGATTATGTTCAATTATATAATTTCGAGTTTCAATATCATTCCTATTATTTTTTAACCGTTCGAAACATATTCTAGTTTCTTCAAGAGTTAAAATCTTTTTAGGAATAGTTTTTAAAAAGTCATGAAAAATATCATCAGTTAAAACAAAGTCATTTCTACTATCTTGATTATCTTCTTCAGAATAGGAAAATTTTAAATCATTGCTATTTGAATAAGCTGAAGAATTATCTTTTTCTATTTGGTCGTTGATAACACCATACTCAAAGTTACCAAGATTACTTATTTTACTATCTTCGTCTTCAGTAGAAATATTATTATTGTAACAATACGGTTCAAGTAAAAAATTAAGACTAGTATCAAGAAGAGTTTTTAATTTACTTTTATTTAAAGAAGTATTTTTGTAAATTATTTTTTTGATTAGGTCTTTTATCATATCATTACTACCAGTTAAAAAAAGACAATCTTCAAAAGAAATATTAGGCATTAGTTGCGTAATATTATCAATGTATGATAATAAAGTATCTTCAGCAGCTTCTTGACTATAGTTTTCAAGATAATAGTCAGTATAAGTATTTAGTATGCTTCTATTTTCATTTTGAGATAATAATTTTTTTAAATAATTAAAATATTCATTTGTGAGATATTTTTCAATCTTTTTAGAGGCAGTTGCCATGGAAAAATTTTTTTCATTTTCTAAATAAGTATTTAAGGCAGTCTGAAAAAGCTCATCTTGAATATATCCATCAAGATTTAAAAAAGAAAAATTAGTCGCAACATTTTTCTTTAGTTCTTCTAGATTTTGTAAAAATATTAGTTTCTCTTCATTAGATATTTGTTCAAATTTCATCGTTGTTCCTCCTAATGCTAATTATATAGTATTAAATAATTTTTCTAGTTTCAATCTTGATATCAATAATGATGCTTTTTCTTTAAAACTTTATTTTTATCTTCTAATTCTTTTTTAATTCTTATTAGTTCCTTCAATATTCCATTAGTAAAATAATTTTCAAGAGGTAGTGGTAATTTATGAGTAGCACTTTGCATTAAATTATTTTGATATTTTTCATAAATAAGTTTCTTATCAAAAATATTCAAATTATCGATTAATGATTCAAGCTCTTCAAGGGATGCTAATTTTAATAAACTGAGAAGATTACTAGTTATTTCTACCACCATTTCAGGTTTTATAAAGGCTTTATTAATTAATTTTATCTTACGAATAATTCTTTCATGCTCTTCAGTAATATTAATTTCGCTTTTTTTATTGAAATCTTCCCCATAAAGACTTTGTAAATATTCCTTTTCTTCTAGTTCTAAATAGTCAATAGCCTCTAAAACATATTTCCTAGTAGAGCCAAAATATGAAAATAAAATAACTTCTTCTTTTTTCTTTTTAAAATCAATTGGTTTATCTAAATAATTAACAGCATTTCTAGCTATAGTATTATTATACAATTTTTTAAGAGCTTTCTTTTGAATTTGACGAACACGCTCTCTTGTAATATTTAGCATTTTTCCTACTGTATCAAGGGATTTTGCAGATTCTCCATTTAAACCAAAACGATGTACTATGATAATTTTTTCTTTGTCAGTTAAAGAACATAAAGCATCATTCATTAAATTTCTCAAATCATTTTTTATATAAGAATTTTCAATATCAATGGATTCATCAGCTACTATATCTATTAATTGTGTTTCCTCTTTATCATCAATATTACTAACATCAATATTATAACTTACTGTATCGTGAGTCGCTTTAATAATGGTTTCAAGCCTTGCCATACTAATTTTCATTTCTTTAGCTATTTCTAAGTCAGTTGCTTCACGTCCAAGCCTATTACTTAACTTCATCTTAGCTCTATTATATTTATTAACATTTGTATAAGCATGTACTGGTATACGAATATTTCTCCCTATTTCTGAAATAGCACGTGAAATAGCTTGATTTATCCACCACGTTGCATAAGTTGAAAACTTATAGCCCATATTTATATCAAACCTCTCAACTGCTTTAATTAAGCCCGTATTCCCTTCTTGGATTAAATCTAGTAGTGACAAACTTGTTGTTTGACTGTATCCTTTAGCAATACTAACCACAAGACGAAGATTGTGCATAATAACATATTCCTTAGCACTAGCATCCCCTTCAGATATTAATTTAAAATAGTAGTGTTGTTCATCTAAAGTAAGTATTTTTTCTGGAAGACTTTTTAAGTAATCATTAAGATGATCATCTGTAAAGACTTCATTTTCATTATAATATTCAGAACTATGATATTGATTTTCATCAAATAAGTAATATTCTGCATAACTACCTTCATTTGTTTCAATAGTTATATCGTTATTTTTACAATACAAATCAAGAAGTAAAAAGAGATTTGTTTGCATAAGAGAGGCAATTTTTGCTTTATCTAAATTATTTTTAGGATGAACAAGTTTACTTATTAAATCATTTATTTCAGTATTTTGCAAAATGAAATTGCAGTCTTCAAAAGAAATATTAGGCAAAAGTGCAAACAAATTTTTAGAATATTTTAATAATAACTGTTCCACATTCTTTTTAGATGATTTTTTTATAAAATTAACAGTATAATCTTTTAAAACTTGCCTAGTTAAGTCATTTTCTAGAGCCAATTTTAAGGCCTCATTTAATTCGTAGGTATAACATTTTTGTAATTTTTTCAATAATAATTCTAAAGAGCTTTTAGTTTCATTTTCTAAAGCCTCATTTAAAGCATTTTGAAAAAGCTTTTCTTTTTCTTC
>CANQIM010000024.1 GCA_947624075.1 uncultured Bacilli bacterium
TTTATAATTACTTAATTCATAGGAAAAATCATTGGAACCAGTTTTAGAAATTTCACTTATTACGTATGTAAAACTGGATTTATTTTGAACTGTTACATCATAGGAAGCTGAAGCAGTAGTTGATGATGGAGTACAACCAAGTCTTACTTCTTTTTTAGAAAATTCATAATATTGAATAGTCATGTTACTAGATGAACCTTTTGGTACAAAACTAGTTATTCTTATTTGTTCATCTGGTCTATAAGTTAAATCTCCACTTATACTTAA
Organism: uncultured Bacilli bacterium; assembly: GCA_947624075.1. Classification (GTDB taxonomy): domain Bacteria; phylum Bacillota_I; class Bacilli_A; order RF39; family UBA660; genus CANRGD01. The sequence continues at coordinate 268 of CANQIM010000024.1, forward strand.
ATTCTTATTTAAGGCAGTGTAACCAATGCTCATTAGAAAGACTACAACTATTATTATAATTATTAAAAATTTATTCATTCTTCTTTCCATAATTTAGTACCACTACTTTCCACAATTTCCTTATTTTATAACCAAATTATACCCCCCCCCGTCCTGTTTTGTCAACAAAAAAATGCCATATTTTACCATTTGCATTTTTAGTGTGTAAATTATTTTTTAAGTAGCTAATTACCTTATTTTTAAATGTGGAATAAGAAATAGTTACTATGGTATCTTTTGCTTATAGTTACAATAAACTTAAAATTTATGGGAAAGATAATTTTAACTGTAGTACATCATTAAGTTAACATATATAAGAAGAATCATTCTCCTAAAAACTGTTAAATAACTAGTTAAATTTATATTTATATTTTGGTATTTATAACGATACTCACAATGTACTTATATAGCTAAAACTATATTTGCTGTAACTACGTTTATTATTAAGCCTTATTAATTAACATTTATATTCTCCCTAACAATTACAATATAATACAAATGTTTGTGTCTGTCAATCGAACAAATTATTCTTTACAAGGAGAAAATTCCTTATAAAAAAAATCAGCAATTAGTTTGCCGACTCTTTTTAATATTCTTACTTCTTATCTTTTATTTCGTTATAGAAGTTAGCTGTTGCTGTACTCATGTATGGAGCTAACCAGAAATATAAAATTCCTAATGTAAATACTCCTAAAATTGCCCAACCTAGAAAGCTTAAATGTAACATAAATAAATCCATTTTATGTCCATTCATCATTTCTTTACTCTTAGAAATAGCTTCTAATGCTGACATGTTTTCATTGTCTAGTAAAATATAATGAACCATACTATAACTGTAGCTTGCAATAATACCAGGAATTATTAATAGTAAAGACCATAATGCTGTGAATACATTTACTAAAATTGTTGTAAGGAAACATACTTTCCATAAATTTGTTTTACTAAATAATTCTTGCCATGTAACTTCTTCTCCTCTAGATAGTTTTAAATAGAAATTAACACTTCCTAATAAGAAGAATGATGTTACTATTGCCGTTATTAGTGCACATACAAGTTGAACTCCACTTTGTGTTAACTCAGAACCTCCTTTAAAGAAAGTAGGTATTAATTGAGCAACACCTGTTATAATTCCAAATACAATTGTCATTATAATAGCTTGTCCATATTTGCCTTGTAAAGACTTCTTTGCTTTTTCCTTCAATTCAACTCTATTCATAAAAACTTACTCCTTTCAGTAAATACTATAACACTTTAATCGAATTTTGTCGAATTATTTTGAATTTTTTGAACTTTTACTTCTTTTCTTTTACATCCAAAATTATTATATTCAAAAAGACATTTGAATAGTACATTAAGTAATCTATTTATAGTTCTTTAACTGATGTGCTTTTAGAGCTTTAATATTTGTGTTCATGTTTTAATTTTTATTGCTAATACATGGTTTGAAAATATTTTATTATTATGCTATCATCAAGGTAGAAGAAGGAATGAAGATGAAAAAATTTATAAGTATATGTGAATATCTTTTATTTGGTGCTTTTTTAATTCTTTTATTTTTTATGAAAAGCAAACTTGCTGTTATTTTAACTATTCCTATTATTATAATTATTGTGTTTTTTGAAAAAAAGGAAAGATTTAAGCATTTTAGTTTATTTTTATTTATGGTTGCTCTTGCTATTAGATTGATTAGTTCTTTTTATTTAGATGTAGAAGTATTAGATGATTTTAAAACTATGCTTAGTGCTAGTAAAGATCTTATAAATGGTAATTTATCTTTTGTAAATAATTTTTATTTTCAAACATTTTCTTATCAGCTAGGTCATGTAATTTATCAAAGCTTGCTACTTAAAATATTTAATAAAGTTATCTTCTTAAAAATAGTAAATTCAATAATTACTTCGTTGATTTGCGTTTTTATTTACCTAATTTCTAGAAAAATGTTTAAGGAAAAAATAGCACGAGGAGTTGCTCTTTTATATCTTTTTTATCTTTATCCAATATATTTGAATTCGGTTCTTACTAATCAACACTTACCTGCATTAATTTACTTAGTAGTAATTTATCTTTTAATTTGTAATAGAGAAAGTTGGAAATATTATGTATTGATGGCGATACTTTTATCTTTGAGTAACTTTTTTAGAACGGAAGGAATCATTTTTATTTTAGCAATTATCATTTTTAATATCATGAATTTTACTAAAAAGAAAGGAAAGATGATATTTAAAAATATTTTAGTACTTATTTTTGTTTACTTTGGAGTCAATTTATTGATGTCCCAATTAGTTTTTCTTTCACCAATACATACACATCTTACAAATAAGGCTACCGAATGGAAGTTTTACTGTGGATTAAATTATGAGAAAAATGGTTTATATAATGTAGATGATGAAGAGAAGTTTTTTAGTAGTAGTGAACCTAGAAAACTGCTACTTAATAGAATCAAAAGTGATTATTTAAAATTTCCTATTCTATTTCTAAAAAAAGAAGTCATATTATGGACTCAAGCTAACTATGATTTAAGTATTAGGAATAGTTTGAATAGTAATTTTTATAATGTGGTATTACTGTTTAATCAAGGTTATTTAAATATGATTATGATTTTATTTGTGATTAGCCTATTTCCAAGAAAAGATAAAAATAAAACTAAGTTATTGATTAAAATTATTTTAGCACTTTACTTTGGAATTTATATGTTTATTGAGATATCACCAAGATATGCCTATGTATTACACATTTTGATATTTTTGATACTAGGTAATGCAATAGAAAGAGGAGAAGATTTTTTAAAGAAAAGACAATTTTTAAAAGATAAATTGCAATAATTTTTGTGTAAGTTAGTTTTGCAAATAATAAGGATATATAGTATAATTGAAGAGTAACTTGAAAGGTGGGAAAAAATGAAAAGATTAGTACGAAATATTTTTAGTCTAATTGTATTTGTCGTTATGGCTTTTACGATGTTTGAAATTTTTAAACTGGGAGTTTTACCAAGTAAGTATTTATACTTAATTATAGGAATTGATGCTTTGCTATTCATCATTGGACTTGTGCTTTATAATTTGAAGCATGTTGCTTTTATCGTATTAGGGGTTTTGTTTTACTTAGTTAGTGTTGTAGGAAATGCTTTTGGGTATTATTACTTAAGTAAGACTAATCATTATATTGAAAAGAGCTTTGTTAAAGAAACTTACACGATAGAGACAAAATATTATGTAATAGCAAAAAGCGATAGTGAAGCTTTAAGTATGGATGATGTTGATAGTGAAACAGCTATTGAATACTATAAATACAGTCGTTCAATCGATAAGGCATTGGAAAGATTAGGAGATTATAATTATGTTCCTACTGATAATGCTTATAATTCAATGATTAAAGTTTTAAATGAAAATACTTACTTTTTAATAAGTAGTGCAAACTATGAATATTTATTTGATTCAACTAATTTATTAGATATAAATAATTATAAAATACTTCATGAATTTACCGTTTATGAAAAATTAGCAGTAAATGATAAAACACCTGATGTGTATAATATTTATATTAATGGCTTAGATTTTACAGGAATTATGAGAGACTATAATTTGATAGCTTCTGTTAATACGAAGACAAGAAAAGTAGTTTTGACATCTATTCCAAGAGATTATTATATTGATGTACCTGCTTATAATATGAAAGATACATTGATGTGTTTAGGTTCTTTAGATGTAGAAGTTAGTAAAGAAGCTTTGGAAAATTTATTTGGAATAAAGATTGACTATACAATTAACCTTAATACAAGTAGTTTAGTAGATATTGTTGATACTTTGGGTGGAATTGATTTTTGCTCTGATATAGAATTTACAACAACACATGCGTTAGTAGAAGGAACGTATGATGATTCTACTGGTGAAAAATTACATGTTACTAAAGGTTGTCATAGTTATAATGGTATACAGATACTTGCAATTGCAAGAGAAAGAATGGCACTACCTGGAAGAGATAGATATCGCCAAAAGAATTGTCGTCAGATTTTAATTAATATTGCTAAAAAGTTAGCTTCCGTTACTACTTTAACTAATTACACTGATGTTTTAACAGCTTTAGATGGACTATATACAACAGATATGAATGATAGGACAATAAAAAATCTAATTAAGACCATAATAGAAAATCCAAATTTCAATATTGTTGAACAAAGCGTAGATGGTGTTGATTCAATTGGTGTTGGACATTTAGGAACGCAAGAGTCTTGGATTATGACACCTAGTATGGACACAGTAAATAGTGCATCTACTAAGATTCAAGAAGTATTGAATGAAAAATAAGACATTTAAAAACTGTTACCAATAAGGCAGCAGTTTTTTTATCTAGGTATATAATTATAAGGATTTACGATATACTTGAGATAGCTCCAATAGTTACCTGGATCTGGGTAATCCCAACCTTTTGTTTCAGACATTTCTAAATGAAGATGACATCCTGTTGAATAACCAGAAGTTCCCATGTAACCAATCGTTTCGCCGGCAGCTACATCTTCTCCTTCACTAACAGCATAGCCACTTAAGTGAGCATATTGTGAGAAGACTAGACGACCATTATAATTATGAACTATCATTACCATTTTAGCTCCATATATGTCTTTACCACTTCCAACGTAGTAAACACGGCCATTAGCCACAGCTTTTATTGGAGCTCCACAATATTGAACAATATCTAACCCTTTATGTCCAGATGAACCATTCCAATAGTAATTGCTTGTAAGTCTATATGAACCACTAACTGGGAAAACAAAACCGTTTGCTCCAGCAAGGCCATTGGCATAACTACCTCCACTTACGGCCTTAGGTACATCACAATCAACACCAATTTCATCATCGGAAGTACAGCCAACACTTTTATAATATTCTACTCTTTGTTGATAATAAGATAATTGGCCTTTGATATTTGGAACTAATCCTTCCATAGCCGTAATATTTCCTTGAACTTTGTTAGACTCTTCTGCTAATTTTTTATTTAATTCCTTTAACTCTTCTTGTTTCTTTTGCAACTCTTGTTGTTTTTGCTTATTAGCTTCTATTAAAGCTTGTAATTCTTTCATTACTTTATCATTGTATTCAGTTAACTGTTCAACGATAGACATACGATATATCATATCAGTAATATCAGTAGCACCAAAGGCATATTCCAAATAAGCATTTTCACCGTTTGTAATTTGATAATATTCAATTAATCTTTTACTTTCTTCATGCTTTTTTTCTATTTCAGCATTATTCTTATCAATTTCTTTTTGTAACTGTTCTGATTCTTCTTGAGCTTGTTTTATTTGCTTTTCATACTCAGCTATTTTTTGTCTAATTTCTTCTAGCTTTTTTTTACTTATACTTATATCATTATTTTTATCTTCTAATTCTTTAGAATATTCAGCAACTTTGTTTTCATATTCTTGAAGAGTAATTGCTTTAGCCTCTAATGGTAGTGCAATATTAGTGAGGATGATGGCAATTACAAAGACTAAAAGTAATAATTTTTTCCTCATACTTTTAAATACTTCTTAACGGCACTAGCACTACCTATCATGCCAACTAGAATACCAATTCCTAAAACTATTAGAGAAATCATATAAGCAAATGGTAAAGGTTTTATTAAAACAATAACTTGAGAGAATAAGTGTCCTCCAAAATGATTATAGAAAGCTTTGTAACCATAAATTGTTAAAGCTATTGGTATAATCGATCCAAATATTCCAAGTATCATACCTTCGATAATGAAAGGTGTTTTTATGGTGAAATTGCTTGCTCCTACTAAACGCATAATACTTATTTCTCTTTTTCTAGTAGTTATTGTCAATTTAATAGTATTAATTATTAAGAAAACAGTAACTATTATTAAAGCAATGACAATTCCATATGTTACTTTTTGAATTGATGAAAAGGCTTTTATTAGTTTATCAACCATTCCTTCACCATATCTTACTACGGCTACTTTATCAAGCTTTTCTATTGTTTTAGCTGTATCAGAAATATTTTCTATTTCTTTTACTTTTATTTGAAAAGTATCTTTTAAGGGACTATCATCGCTATCAAAGGTATCAAGTACAGTTCCTAAAATTTCAGATTCCTTTTTCATTTCATTTTTAACAGTTATTTTTGATTTAAATTCATAAGTATCAATATTCTTTATTTTAGCAAAAGTCTCTTTGATATTATCTATTTCTTTCTCAGTCGTGTCGTTTTCCATGAATACTACAATAGTTAGATCTTTTTCCAACTTTTCTGTTACATTTTCCACATTTACAGAGGCGATGATGGCAACAGCGACAATGATTAAGGTAATAGTTATACAGGAAATTGATGCAAGTGATAAACTAAAATTACGTATGGAACTTTTGAAAGCATCTCTTATGCTTCGTCCTAACATTCTAAACATCTTCATCGTCATACGTTCCTTTCTGTTTAAAGTTTACCAAGCGACCATCTTTTAAAGTAACAACTTGCTTTTTCATTTTATTAACTATTTCCTTATCATGAGTTGCCATTATGATAGTAGTTCCTCTTGATTTATTAATATCATTCAAGACTTTCATAATTTCCATACTTTTTTCTGGGTCCAAGTTTCCTGTTGGCTCATCACAAAGAAGCAATTTAGGATCATTTACTATTGCTCTTGCTATCGCAACACGCTGTTGCTCCCCACCTGATAATTGATCTGGGTAATTATGAACCTTATTTTTTAAGTCAACATCTTCCAAAGCTTTTAAAACTTTAACACGAATTTCATCTTTTTTTGCTCCTATTACCTCTAAAGCAAAAGCTACATTCTCATAAACAGTTAACTTTGGTAATAATCTATAATCTTGAAAAACTATTCCTAATTTTCGGCGTAGTTTGTAAACTTTTTTATTCTTTAATTTGGCAACATCTAATCCACCTACTATTATTTGCCCTTTCGTTGGCTTTTCTTCACGATAAAGCATTTTTATTAAAGTACTTTTACCACTACCAGAACCACCTATAACAAAAACAAAGGAACCTTTTTCAATAGCTAGGTTTAAGTCATATATAGCTGTTACACCATTTTTGTATTTTTTTTCTACATTTCTGACTCTAATTAAATCCAAATATTTCACCACCTTTAGTTAAATAATTATATCATATTTTTTACTATAAAAAAAGAAAATATATTGGTAATATTCTCCTTTTACATTATTTTGCAGTGATTTTTAAAACCTTTTTTGGAAATTAAAATTTGGAGTGTTTTTTTAGCACTTAATATTTTTTGAAATTTTTTTATATATTTTAACAATGTAAGCTTTATACCTAAGTGCTTTCCAATGGTTTCAACTATAAGAAAGACTACTTTGCACCTTTTACTTCATAAGCATCTGTCACAACAAAGAAAGCATTCTTGTCTAAAAGTTTGATGCCTTCAGTTACTCGAAAATATTCTTTAGAAGGAATAACAGTTAAGATTACTTGTCTTTTTTTCTGTAAATAACCACCTTTAACATCAAAAGTTGTGGCACTATGTTTTAAAGTATTCGCTAAATAATTTCTGATGGCGTCTTCATTAGAAGTTATAATATAAAATGCTTTATTATTAGATATTCCTAATAAAACTTTGTCTAGTACTAGACTGTTTATATATAGGAATATTATGGCATACATAGCGTTAGTTATTCCAAAGAAGACAGAGCCTAATAAAACAATAGAAATATTTATAACAAAGCTCGATTTAGCAATAGGAATTTTCAATTTTTCATATAAAACTTGACTTACTACAGGAAAGCCACCATTACTATAACCAGTCTTGTACATAAGGCCATTAGCAATACCAGTTAATACACCTGCAAAAATGACTATTAAAAATATTTCTTTTTGTTCAAAAGCAATTATATTGTTTAGTGGAGAAGTGATTTGAACAAATAAAGGGTAAATAATGCTAGCAACAATAGTACCAGCTGTTCTTTGAAAGCCTAAATACATTAGACTAAAAAGGCCACAAGCTAAAGAAATTAAAAAAAGCATGATTGCAGGATTTATATGGTAAACATATTTAGTTATAGTAGCGATACCATTGGCTCCACCTGTTACTAGATTCATAGGTAATAAAAAAATATTAAAAATTATCGCATTTAAAAGTAAAGAAAACAGCAAAAGTAAAAAGCGCGATATATTTTTGCTATGAGGAAAATGTTTTGTAAAGTTATTCATTATTCACCTCCAAATACTTCGTAAGCATCGGTAACGACGAAAAAGGCTTCTTTATCTATTTGATGTATGCCTTCTTTTAAACGGAAATAATCTCTTGTTGGTAAAACACACATTAAGACAGTTTGCTTTTCTTTTAAATAACCACCTTTAGCATTGAAAACAGTTACACCATGATTAAGATACTTCAAAATATATTCTTTTATTTCTGCTTCATGATCGGTAATGATATAAAAGGCTTTACTATCTGAAATGCCAAGTAAAACTCTATCGGACATGAGACTTATAATATAAAGAATAATTATAGAATACATACATTTTACGGGTCCAAAAAAGAAAGCGGATGAGAAGACAATTAAGCCATCACTCATAAGCATGCTAGTACCGATACTAATTTTTAAATATTTGGAAAGAATTTGGTTAATTATGTCAGTTCCTCCTGTTGTAAAACCAGCTTTAAAAACAAGTCCTGCTCCAAAGCCATAAACGACACCGCCAAAAATTGTCGCTAAAAGAATATCATTGGTATTAAAATTAAGCCAAACATTAATATTTTGGGTTAACTGCACAAATAAAGGGAAAAGGAGCGAACCTAAAATGGAAGCTTTGGTTTTTTCTACTCCTAGTAAAAAATAACTTAAAATTAGTAAGATAATTCCACAAATTAAAATAGTTAAAGAATTAGGTATACTCAAAGTTTCATTTAAAATAATAGCTACTCCACCAATACCGCCAGGTACTAAATCATTAGGAGCAACAAACAAATTATAAGCAACAGCAATTAAAAAAGCACCTAAGCAAAAGTCAATATATCTTTTGAAAAGTGTTTTTTTGTTTATTTTAGCAAGTAATTTTTTACTGTTTATGTTTTGAAATAAATTCATATTACAACCCCTTTTTTAAATTACTTTCAATAAAAAGATCTATATCGCCATCAAGAACTTTTGAAACATTACTTGTTTCTACATTAGTACGATGATCTTTGACCATAGAATAAGGATGCATTACATAACTTCTTATTTGCGAACCAAATTCAATATTCATTTGATTTCCTTTTATTTGATTTAATTCTTGTTCTTGCTCTTCTAATTTTTTAAGAAGTAACTTGTTTTTTAGGACTTTTAGAGCTTGTTCTTTATTTTGAATTTGACTTCGTTCATTTTGACAAGTGACGACTATTTTAGTAGGTAAATGCGTGATGCGAACAGCTGAATCAGTGGTATTTACGCCTTGTCCACCAGCTCCTGTAGAACGATAAACATCAACTTTTAAATCTTTGTCATCAATTTCGATAGAATTATCTTGTTCTATTTCAGGTGTTACTTCCACAGAAGCAAAGGAAGTATGGCGACGATTATTAGAATCAAATGGAGATAGTCTAACTAGGCGATGAACACCCTTTTCGTTTTTCAAATAGCCATAAGCATTGGTTCCTTTTACTAAAAAAGATACACTTTTAATGCCTGCTTCTTCACCTTCTTGGTAAGATAGTATTTCCATTTTAAACTTTTTCTTTTCAATATATCTCGTATACATACGATAAAGCATTAAAGCCCAGTCACATGCTTCTGTTCCTCCAGCACCAGAATGAATATCAATAATACAATTATTTTTATCATAAGGACCATTTAAAAGAAGTAATAAATTTAAATCAGTAACTTTCTTTTCAATAACCTTGCATTCTTCTTCTAAATTTTTATTTAAGCTGTCATCAGGTTCTATTTCTAAAAGAGAAAGCAGCTCTAAATTGTTTTCAATTTGCTGTTTTAAACTTTCAATAGAATTAATTAAATCTTTTAAATCTGTTATTTGCTTTAAAACTTTTTCACTTTCCTCACGATTAAGCCAAAAATTTGGATTCTTAGTCGTTTCAGTTAATTGTTGCAGTTGCAATTTTTTATTTGGAATGTCAAAGTGACCTCCAAAGATTTTCTATTATAGTTAAATTTTCAGTAAGTATATTTTTAATTTCTTTATTGTCCATTTACATCATTCCTTATAATTATTTTTTGCTTTTTCATTTCATTTATACAACTATTACTTATAGAATAACATATTTTTGATAATTTAGTAATTTATGTATGCATATTTTTTTATGATTTACATATATTATTATTGAGGAAGGTTCACTACTTAATGTGAAGATCCTCTGTATATAGATTTAGAGCCCACGCGGCTCTTTTTTTTCTTAGGAAAATTGGTGTCGCAAGACAAAAATTTGAGTTTTACGCACATGTGTTTTTAGAAAACTTTATACTTTTTAGATTATAAATAGATTTTTTTATCTTTATAAATCTTTATTAAATCAAGATCATTTTGATTAGAAGGTAATTTGTCTAAAGGAAAAAACTGCAGTTTTTTGGATTCATGGTCGCACTTTAATTCATATGTATAATTTTTTACATAAAATAAAGCTGTGTTATTAATGACAGTGTCACCATTTGGATAAGTATTTAATCTACTTAGACCTGAAACAATATCAATTAATTGTAAATCATCTTGTGAAACATTAAGATTTGTTTCTTCTTTGATTTCTCTGATAATTGTCTCTTGAAAAGTTTCTCCTAACTCTTGACAGCCACCAGGAAGTCCCCACTTATCTCTATCAGCACGGCATTGAAGAAGAATTTCACCCTTATCATTTTCTATGATAACAGCCGAACCATCTTGTATTAATACAAAGTCATGGCGAAGTTCTCCCATACACATTCTAGCAAAAACTGGGTAACCTATTATAGAACTCAACTCGATTTTTTCTTTAAAAGAAAGAGTTTTAACAATTTCAGCAAGTTTGTCATATGATAAATTTTGCCTTGCAGATGGATTCAAATTTTTAATTTCATTTAAGATTTCCTTTGACATAAATGACTCGTATAATCATGATTA
>CANQIM010000025.1 GCA_947624075.1 uncultured Bacilli bacterium
AAAATAGTTCATATAATTAGTGTAAACTAATTTTTCATTTTAGTTAGTTGTATCATTGTAAAAAAAATGGTAAAATAAAGAATAGAATTCAATAATTAGAAAAGAGGGATTGCAATTGTTAGAATTAAAAAGAATTAGCAAGGTTTATGAAACTGATAATTTTAAACAAAAAGCTTTAGATGATGTAAGTGTTAGCTTTAGAAATTGTGAGTTTGTATCTATTCTTGGACCATCTGGTTCAGGTAAAACAACACTTTTAAATATAATTGGTGGTTTAGATAACTACACAACGGGTGACTTAGTCATCAATGGTATTAGTACTAAAAAGTATACTGATAAAGATTGGGATACTTATCGTAATCATCGTATTGGCTTTGTTTTTCAAAGTTATAACTTAATCTCTCATCAATCAATTCTAGCCAATGTTGAACTTGCTCTTACATTATCTGGTGTTTCTAAGACTGAAAGACGTAAAAGGGCAATTAGTGCTTTAAAAGAAGTTGGTTTGGAAAATCATATGTATAAAAGACCTAATCAACTTTCTGGTGGACAAATGCAAAGAGTTGCGATTGCGAGAGCTTTAATAAATAATCCTGATATTTTACTTGCCGATGAACCTACAGGAGCACTTGATTCTAAAACCAGTACACAGATTATGGAATTACTAAAAGAAGTAGCTAAAGATAGATTAGTTATAATGGTTACACATAATAGCGATTTAGCTAATGAATATTCAACTAGAATTATTGAATTAAAAGATGGTAAAGTTACTAATGATAATGATCCTTTTACTGAAGGTGAAGAAGAAAGTGATAAAAAGAAAAAAGACCGTAAGAAAAATATGTCTTTTAAAACAGCTTTATCATTAAGTTTTAATAATTTACTTACTAAAAAAGGAAGAACAATACTTACAGCTTTTGCTGGTTCAATAGGTATCATTGGAATAGCTTTGATTCTTTCTTTATCACATGGAATTCAAAACTATATTGATAAAACAGAAGAAGAAACATTGAGTTCATATCCGTTAATTATTCAAAAAGAATCAGTTGATATGTCAACTCTCATTGAATCATTAGCAGGTAGTACAGAGAGTAAAAAATATAATGATAAAAAAGTGCATTCTTTAGATATAATGGGTGATATGTTTACAACAATGACTCAAAAAGTACAAAGAAATGATTTAAAGAAATTCTCTAAATATTTAGAGGAAAAATCTAATATAAAAGATTATTCTACAGATATACAATATTCTTATAATGTTAGTATGAATATTTATAAAAATGATTTAGAAAATATTGTTCAAGTTAATCCAACTACTGTATTTGATTCTGTAGGAATGGGTATGGATGGAGTTTCAGATATTTATAATACTTATATGTCTAATTATAATGTCTTTTATGAAATGATTAATAATGATAAATTAAATAGGCAACAATATGATTTAGTAAAAGGACATTGGCCAGAAAATTATAATGAAGTTGTTTTACAAATAGATAAAAATAATCAAATATCAGATTATACTTTATATAGTTTAGGTATTCTTTCTCAAGATGATTTAAAAGAACAATTTGTAAATATGACAACAGGAAAAAATGTTCATTTTGAAGAGACTTCTTATACTTATGATGAATTACTTAATACTTCATTTAGACTTTTACTAAATACAGATTATTATAAAAAGAGTAATGGTATTTGGATAAATATGTCTGATGATGAAGAATACATGAAGGATGTTTTAAGTAAGGCTATTGAATTAAAGATTGTAGGTATAATAAAACCTAATGAAGAAGCTGTTACTGGTGGTAATACTCCTGGAATGGTTGGATATACTCATGAACTTATGGAACATTTAATAGAAGAAATTAATAAGACAGATATAGTTAAAGAACAACTTGAAAATCAAGATATAAATGTCTTTACTGGTAGGGAATTTTCTAGTAAAGATACATTTGATATTAAAGATTTATCTCAAGAAGAATTAATGTATATTCAAAGCTTATCACAAGAAGAGTTAGCTGAATATATGAAAACTTACTCTGAAAATATGACATCTAGTTATAAAGAAAATCTAGTTAAACTTGGTATAGCAGATCTTGATGATCCAGATCAAATATCAATTTATCCAAAAGATTTTGATGCAAAAGAAGAGATTGTCAAAATAATAGATAAATATAATGAGAAAAAAGATGAAGATGAACAAATTAGATATACTGATATAGTTGGTGTAATGATGAGTTCTGTTTCAACGATTGTTAATGTAATAAGTAGTGTTTTGATTGCCTTTGTAGCCATAAGCTTAATAGTATCTTCTATAATGATTGCAATTATTACTTACATTTCCGTTATTGAAAGAACTAAAGAAATTGGTATTTTGAGAGCAATAGGTGCAAGTAAGAAAGATATTTCTCGTGTATTTAATGCTGAAACATTAATAGAAGGATTAACAGCTGGCATTTTAGGTATTATTGTTACATTATTATTAAACATTCCAATTAATATGATTATTAAGAATATTGTTAATATAAGTGGAATTGCTAAACTACCTGCAGTCGGAGCTTTGATCCTTATTGTAATTAGCGTTTTATTGACAGTAATAGCTGGCTTTATACCAGCAAAGATTGCTTCTAAAAAAGATCCAGTAGAAGCATTAAGAACAGAATAATAGTAAATCAAATTGATTTGCTTTTTTCTTAAAAGGAGATAATTAACTTGAAGTATAAAGAAATTAAAAAAGCTAGTATTTTAGGAATGCTAGGAAATATATTTTTACTAATAATAAAAGCTATTGTAGGTATTATCAGTCATAGTCAAGCTATGATTGCCGATGCTTTTAATAGTGCTGGAGATATTTTCTCATCAATTATGACTTTTATAGGTAATAAAATTGCCTCTAAGCCAAGTGATGATGATCATGACTTAGGACATGGAAAAGCTGAATATATTTATTCCTTATTAATAAGTGTAGTAATGTTTTTAATGGCTTTTCAAGTATTTAAAAGTTCTTTTATATCTTTAATTAAGCAAGAAAAATTTATCTTTTCTTATTTTCTCGTAATTGTATGTTTAGTAACTATACTTGTTAAATTTATTTTATTTGTATATACAAATAAGTTATATAAAAAATACAATAATATTTTGTTAAATGCTAACAGTAAAGACCATCGAAATGATTGTCTAATTACTTTTATAAATTTAATTGCTTGTTTATGTAGTTTAGTAAATATCTATTTTATTGATGGAATAGTGGGAATATTTATAGGTATGTGGATATTTATTTCTGCTTTTAAAATATTTATAGACAGTTATGATGTTTTAATGGATAAGTCAATTAGTAAAGAGACTAAAAGTAAAGTATTAGAAATAGTAAAAAGACATGAAGAAATAGTTAAAACTAATCATTTTAATGCAACACCTGTTGGGTATCAATATCAAATATCTTTAACTATATTTGTAGATGGTAATTTGACAACATTTGCAAGTCATGATATTGCCAATAAATTAGAAAAGGAAATAGATGAAGAAATACCAGAAATATACTTGACAGTTATACATGTTAATCCAATTAAAATTAAAAATTAGTAAAAGATAAAAATAAATGTTATAATAAAAAGGAATTGGATGTGTTTTTAATGGAAGAAAAATTTGATATTAAGAAAAAAAGAATTAGTATGCTTGATAATTATGGGGAGAATTTTCAAAAGAATAATTATATAACTAATCCAGCTATTGGTAGAGATGAGCAAATCAAACAATTAATTATTACTTTGCTTACACCAGATAAAAGTGCTGTTTTAATTGGTAAACCTGGTGTTGGTAAAACCGCAACTGTTGAAGGCCTTGCTTATCGTATTCAAAAAGGAGAAGTTCCTGATGTTTTGAAAGATTATCAAGTTATAAAAATAAATACATCAGCTTTACTTGGTGTTGATCCAGTTACAGGTGAAAGTAAAATTCAGACTTTGATTGATGAATTAAAAAGTAAATCAAAATTAATTTTATTTGTTGATGAAATTCATACTCTTATGGGTAGTAAGGGAGAAAGTTTAGATTTTGCAAATATGTTTAAGCCAGCTTTAGACCGTGGTGATATAAAAGTAATAGGGGCAACAACAACAGAAGAATATGAAAGATATATTTTAAGAGATAAAGCCTTTGTTAGACGTTTTCAAAAGATTGAAATTTTTGAGCCAACTCGAGAAGAAAATATTCAAATTTTGATGGGAACATTGCCAAAGATAGAAGTAAGGACTGGGGCTAAAATGTTATATACACCATTTATTCAAAGAAGAATGATGGAGTTTATTACTGATATAACTAGTGAATATAAAAGAATATATGAAATAGGTTCAAGATATCCAGATGTATCATTAACTATTGTTCAAAATGCTTTTTCCAATTGCTTATTTGATAATAGAAAAGAAGTCAATGTCTTAGACTTTAGAGTAGCCATAACATCAAGCAAAAATATTTATCCTGATGTTATTGAAAAGGCTCTACCACAATTTGATACGTTATTTGCAGATCAAATTGCTGAAATAAAAGAAAAAGAAAATGTTAAATATGAAAGATTAAGTGAAGATTAAGTTGGTGCTTAATCTTTTTTTTGATATAATTATTTTAAGATGATAGTGAAGAAAGGATGGTAACATCATCTAGCGCCAGGACTTTTAATAGTTGACGAGGTTAGTAGTTATCGAAATATTCGGCGGATGCTACTACGGATTTTATAGTTCGTTAGGTATATTTAAAAAGTAAAATCAATATTATAACAAAGAATATATCATATAAAATTAATTTGAAAGGAAATACTTATGTGTGGAATAGTTGGATATATTGGAAGAAATAATCCAAAAGAAATTTTACTTGCTGGATTAAAAAATCTTGAATATCGCGGTTATGATTCAGCAGGAATAGCTTTAAAAAATGAAGAAAATGTACAAATTATTAAAAGTATTGGTAAGATAAGTGCTTTAGAAGAAAAAATTAATGATATAGAATTAATAAATGCTAATATGGGGATTGCTCATACTAGATGGGCTACACATGGAAAAGTTACTTTAGAAAATGCACACCCTCATCAAGCCGGCTATATTACTGTAGTTCATAATGGTATTATTGAAAATGCTAATGAATTAAAAGAAAATTTAGTAAAAGAAGGAATTAGTTTTTATAGTGATACTGATACTGAAGTAATTGCTGCTATTATTAATAAGTTTTATTGCGAAAGTAAAAATATTTTTAAGGCCATATCAAAAGCTTTGAACATTTTAAAAGGTTCTTATGCTTTAGGTATATTAGTTAGTGATATTGATAAAGTTTATGCTGTTAGGAAAAATTCTCCTTTAATTGTGGGAGTAGGAAAAGATGAATATTTTATTGCGAGTGATATTGCAGCGATAATAAATTATACTAATAGATATATTTTGCTAGATGAAGATGAAATATGCGAACTTTCTTTTAAGGGAGTAGAAGTTTCAAAAGATGGAATGATTGTGGAAAAAGATGTTTTAACAACTGATTTAATATCTGAAGATACGAGTAAAGGCAAATATGAACATTTTATGTTGAAAGAAATTATGGAAGAGCCTAATGTATTTACTAAAACTTTAGAGAAATATCTTAATAATCCTGATTTATTAATTGATTTAAATAAGTATGAAGAAATACATATTGTTGCTTGTGGTTCAGCGATGTACGCAGGAATGGTTGGCAAATATTTACTTGAAGAAGTTGCTGATATTAAAGTTGATGTAGAATGTGCTAGTGAATATCGCTACAAAAAAGTTTTTTATAATAAAAAAACACTTGTTATATTAATTTCCCAATCAGGTGAAACAGCTGATACTATTGCCGCAATGCGAAAAGCTAAAGAAAATGGTATTGATACTTTAGCAATTGTTAATGTAAAGACTTCAACTATTGCAAGAGAAGCTCTTTATAAATTATTTATTGAAGCAGGAGCAGAAATTGCAGTTGCAACCACCAAAGCTTATTTATTGCAAGTATTAGTGCTTTCTTTACTAACCGTAAACACTGCTTATAAGAAGAATTTAGTTAATTTAGATGCTTTAGATGAAGTTAAAAAATTACCTATGATGTTAGATGAAGTTTTAAAAAGAAGTGCTGATTACCAAAAAATAGCTGATACGATTTATGAAAATGAAGATATATTCTTTATAGGTCGTGGTATTGATTATGCTATTTCTATGGAAGGAAGTTTAAAACTAAAAGAAGTTGCCTATATCCATAGTGAAGCTTATCAAGCAGGTGAATTAAAACATGGAACAATTTCTTTAATAGAAGATAATATGCCAGTTTTTGCAATTATTACTGATGAAAAAAATAAAGATAAGACACTTTCTAATGTAATAGAAGTTAAGTCACGTGGAGCTAAAGTTATTGTTATTACAAGCGAAGATGACTTAGAAAAATTTGACTATGAAATAATTGTTCCAAAAGTTAATAAATTATTTCAAAGTATGTTGATTGTGCCTGTTTTACAGTTAATTGCTTATTATACAGCTTTAAAAAGAAATTGTGAAATAGATAAACCAAAAAATTTAGCTAAAAGTGTAACGGTTGAATAGAATTATGAATTGACTCAGAATATATAAGCCTATAAAAAAGAAGTTACTCAATAGAAAGTTAACTTCTTTTAAAATGCTTTAATAATGATTTCTTTTCTTTGCCAATTTGTAAATGCAATCTCTATCTATACAAACTAAAGGATTTTCTTTAAAATATTTAGGCAAAAATTCTGGCTCTACGCAATCAGCATCTTTATAAGAATCTAGAAAACGGAAATTTGGTCGAATTGAATCTCTAATATAATAGCCTTCTTCTTTTAATAGATTTCTATATTCTTTTACAGTAGTTATATCTGTTCTAGATAACTTTTTAGAAAGATACTTTTGAACCTCTAAGCCGGCTACACATTTTCCTTCTTCATTTCTAACTAATTCTTCAAAATAAGCCTTATTAATCAAATAAAGATTAGGACAATTTTCACAATTATTATATTTGCTTAAAATAAATTTAATAACATAATCTCCTATGCGGTAGCAAGCAGTAGTCGAACCTTTATCAATGTATGCTATAGTTTTATTTTTACTAATAGATAAATACTTATCTACTAATTCAGTCAAAGTTTTATCTAAATTATATTCATAAACTCTTTCCAAATGAAATGGTGTTTTTTGAAACATTTCATAGTTTCTTTGAAGATGACTTGCTATCTCATTTGATAAGTATGAGGAGTATTTTTTATAAATTTCAATTTTAAAATCTTTAGCTGTTTCAAACAAAGTGTCTATATCTTTTAAAAGATAGTCATCATTACTAATTTTAATTAAGCCTTTAGCTAGATTGTTTTTAGGAAATTTTTCAATTATAAAGTTTTTTAATGCTTCGTAGATTTCCTTATTTTCTTTATCTATTGATAAATTACAGGCTAACTCTGATAAATTTTCCATTGACATATAATGCTTTTTATTTAATTCATCAGTATAAGTAACGTCATCTATGATATCACTAAAGAATAAAGAAAAGTCTTTAGCATTTATTTCAATTAGCTTTTTCATAAATAGAAAGCGCATATTTAAATTTTTGTTTTCTTTAAAGAACAAAAATATGTCAAAATACTTTTCTTTGTCATTTATAATATAGCTTATAATTAAATTAAGATTTTCTTCAGAAATAGTAAGGTTTTGAATACATTCTAAAAGCTTGGCTTTGACTTTACTTAAATTACATAAAGCAGAAAATTCTTTTTCATTAAGGCTTTGTCTTCTTAAATGCTTTTCTAAAAGAGTAACAGTTTTATCTTCATACTTTTCTAAATCATAGATAAGATAGAAACTTAACTCTGGATCTTTATCAATAATAAATGGTAGTAAATAATCAACTATTTTATGTCTAGTACCTAAAATATTTGCTTGACAAAGATTTATGAATTCCTTCTTTTGCGAAATATCCATATCATTATTTATGCGAATTTCTTTAATAAAATTATGCAATTTTTGTAAAGTCATGATAATTAGCTCCTTTGCATGCACAAAGTATTATAAAGCCTTTGAAGCAAAAAAGCAATTAGCTATTTATCGTAATATCATTAGGAGCGATTCTTTCAAGATTAGTCCAAGTAATTGGCATTGAAATGGTAGGCTTTTCTTTTAGACGTAAAGAGTAGGGGGCAACAAAAGTGGCTCCTTTAATGTTTCTTTGCCAATCAATAAAGATTTTATTCTTACGAGAAGACATACGGATGTTACTAGTATACAAATTAGGATTAATTGATTCCATTAAATCAGCTATTTCTTTAGAAATAGTACGTAGTTTTTCCCAAGATAAATTTTTATTAATTGATACGACAATGTGATAGCCTTTTCCACCACTTGTTTTTAAAGTTGGTTTTAAACCAAATTCTTGTAAGACTTTTTTTATTTCTTTAACAGCTTGGCGAATTTCTTCTAAAGAAACATTTTTATCAGGATCTAAGTCTAAGACTAGCAAATCAGGTTTATTAATATTATCAATTTTACTGCCCCAAATATGAAATTCATAAGAATTATTTTGAACTTCTGATATTAAACCTTTTTCATCTTTTATATAGTAATAGTCTTCCTTTTGTCCTTTGGAATTAGTAATTATTTTCTTACCTAAATAATGATTATTAGGAAAATGTTTCATAAAGAATTTTTCATTATTACTTGGCATCCTAATTGTACTAATAAGACGATTCTTTATTAAAGGTAGCATTTTTTTAGCTATCTTATGATAATAAAGTGCTATATCTAATTTAGTTACTTTAGGGTTTTTAAAAATGACTTTATCAGGATGAGTTATTTTAATACCACAGACAATTGCTTCTTTTTTAGAAGTTTTATTTTTTTTATTAGTGGAGATTTCTTGCATAGTACGATTCGTTTTGATACTTCTTGTAAATTGAGAAATAGCAGGAGAACTCTTGGCATACTTATCTTTTTCTTTTATAAAAAGCCAATTATCATTTTTAAAGTGAACAAGTGTCCAATTACCTTGGAGACGTTTTCCATGGAGAGTAAACTTTATAGAGCCATTTTTATAAGATTTTTCTATTTCTTCTAATGGTTCATAATAACCTTCATCCCAAAGCATTACAGTACCACCACCATATTCACCTTTAGGAATTGTTCCTTCAAAACGACGATATGAAAGAGGATGATTTTCAACATTAACAGCTAATCTTTTATCTTTAGGATTAAAAGAAGGTCCCTTTGGAACTGCCCAACTTAAAAGAACTCCATCACATTCAAGACGTAAATCATAATGATCATGTGATGCTTGATGATGTTGAATACAAAAACGCAAGTGTTTTTTAGAAGAAGCTTTTTTCCCAATAGGTTCTTTAGTTTTAGCAAAATTTCTTTTTTTATTATATTTATCTAAATCATTCATATTAAGTTCCTTTCAATACTTTTATTATTAGTATGTTTAAGTATAAGAAAAATATAATAAGAAAAAAATAGTTAAAGCTAACTATTTTTACATGAAAAATTCATTATTATCTAAGTGCATCTTATTCATTAAAAAAGTATCATTTGTAAAATTATTCATTGGATTTTCTAGAAAATTATTCATATAGTAATCGTTATTGGAAGCAGGCATTTCTTTAAATTCATTGGCACCATTTTTTAGCTTCTTTTCATAGTACTCAAATAAATCTTTAAAGCGTGAATAATGAACAATTTCTCTTTGTCTTAACCAAAGTAGTGGCCCAATTACATCAGGGTCATCAGTTAAATCAATTAAGTTTTCATAAACAGCACGAGCTTTTTGCTCAGCAGCCATATCTTCTGAAATATCAGCTAAAGGATCACCTGTTGTTGCGAAATAAGTTACAGTGAATGGTACACCGTTAGCATCAGTAGGGTATAAGGCTTTAGCGTGTTCAGCATAATGCGTATCAAGACCGGCATCTTCTATTTCTTTGATACTAGCATCTTTCATTAATTGATAAATCATAGTAGAAATCATTTCAACATGAGCAAGTTCTTCAGTACCAATATCGGTTAAAAGAGCTTTACCAATGTCGTCAGGCATTGTGAACCTTTGATTTAAATAACGAAGTGCAGCAGCTAACTCACCATTTGAGCCACCATATTGAGTAACTAAATATTTAGCCATTCTTAAATCTTTCTTTTTAATATTGATAGGATATTGTAACTTTTTGCAATACTTAAACATTTGCATCACGCTCCCAAGGCCAACTACCATTTACCCAAGAAAATTCATTAGTATTAGAATTTTCACTATTAACAGTTAATGGTCCATATTTTTGTTCATACTGTTTTGTTAATTCCATTTCTTTTTTACGATAGTCATTAAATAAAGCTGTCATACTAGAATCATCAGGATGAACATCTAAATATAAATTTAATTCATGTGCCGCAAAGGCAATTTCAGAAAGTTCAAGAAACATTCTTTCTCTTTCATTGTCTGCTCTTAACTTAGCAGGTTTATAATCTTTGTATTGGCTATATAAGTTAGCAAATAAATTTCCTTTTTCAAAAGCTTCTTTTGGAGCAAAAAGGGATGGATTTGTACTTTGAAATTTATCATTTTTCATATTTCTTAGCCAATTGTCATTAAAATAATTATATCTATTCATATTTTCTCCTCTCATTTTAAATTATTCTTTCTAGGTAAATATGTATAGATAAATACCCAAAAATTATCTAATTATGGAAAAATACTTGCATTTTTATGATTTATATAATAAAATAAAGAAGTCAGTTGAGATGGCGCCATTGGTGAAGTGGTTAACACGCTGGTTTGTGGCACCAGTATGCAAGAGTTCGATCCTCTTATGACGCCCCATATTGATTTTAAGGTTCATAATGTTTGTTGTTATGAACTTTTTCTTTTGTATATAAAAACAAATTATTAAGGCTTTAAGTAAATTTTATAAAGGAAATCAAAATAATTTAAATATTGATTCTATTAATTTAGATAGTTTAAATAAAGGTAATAATCTATTATAAATAATTCCTAATAAAAAAGAAGCATGACTTAAGAGAAAAAATGCTTATAAGAGATTAAAATAGGCTTAATTTATGTTAAAATATTAATTAGATGAACTATTTTGAATTGTTCAATCTAATCAATTATGAATGAAAGGAGGATTAAAATGTTAGAAAAAAATAATGCTGAAATGATTCAAGAAATTAAAGATGTTATTTTGAGTAGTAGAAAAAAAGTAGCTTATGAAGTAAATAATACTATGCTATGTGCATATTGGAATGTTGGAAGAATTATTGTTGAAAATGAACAGAATGGCAATATTAAAGCAGAATATGG
>CANQIM010000026.1 GCA_947624075.1 uncultured Bacilli bacterium
TTCCGTACTCGTCACCAATAAGAGAAATACCGTTGTTTAGCAATGGTTTTTATTTTGTATAAAATCAAAACAAATTAAAGCTGCATAGAGATTTGTCAAATTTATAAATAAAATGTAAAGTAAATCGTTATAAATTGCCATTTACTTTTTTTTATTGTAAACTTAATTTAAGGATTGAGTTCTTATAATTAAGAATAAAAATTCTAAAATTATTAGGAGGTGTACAAATGGACGGTGTAAAGTTTAACTTAGAAGAAATGGAAAATATGTACGTTGAAGCATGCAATCATGAAGCTAATTTTAGAAGTGGAATTGAAGAAATCAATAGTATTGTTTCTCAAATTCATGATATTTGGACCAGTGAAGAAACAGGAACTTATGAAGCATTCGAAAATCTATTTAAAGAAAAATATCCTAAATTACAAGAGGGCGATGAATGCATGAAAAAGTTTTGTGAAAAAGTCCAAGAGAAAAAAGAAGATTTTAAACAAGCTGCTCAAGAATCAATAAATTTATTTGAATAAAGGAGGAAAGAAAAATGAACTCATTACAATATGCAGAAGTACAAACAATGTTAACAAGACTAGAATCTTTAGCTAATCAAGTAGAAAAAGCATTAAATGGAATTAGTCAATTAATAGATTCTTCAGTAAATACAAATGCAGGAATATTTGATGGACGTGCTGCGGCAGAATTTATGTCTAAATGGACTGAACTAGATAATGAATTGCCAGAATTTATAGAAAACTTTAAAAAACAATCAAAGAACGTTCAAACAATATTGGAAAAAACACAAACTGCAGATCAATATTAAAAAATACACTGGAAATTTTCAGTGTATTGCAAGTAAAAGAATTTCTTTTACTTACAAGGCACTAAAAATAAGGGATGTGTTGTAAAGTGGGAATGATAGGAAATGAGAAAATAACTGCTGATACTGATATTTCTAAATTATTAGATTTGAAAAAAGTAGATGCTATTTTAAATAAGGCTTACAACAAAGTAACGAAAGAATTGCATAATCGTGTTGATGATATAGATGTTGAATTAAATAGAGGCTTGTCAAGAGAAGCTTTTAGTGTAAATGGTTGTGAGAAATTGTATGATTCAGCTATTACTGCAAAAACAAGTCAGGAGATTGCTGTGGTTTCTTTTGAAAATTTAGTTAATAGTGTAAAGGTTGAAGCAAGCAAAAAAAGAGCTGAAGAAATAGTTGATTTGAAGAAAGCTATTAATAAAAAAATAGCGGATTTGCAAGCAATAATAGATGGAATTGAGTATAATACGGGAATTTATAATCAGTCATGTGGTGCAATGGGAGGAGATCCTAAATCATATAGTGATTTTGATAAAAATTATGATAAATATGTTACGCAAAAGGCTACGTACGAAAAACGTCTTGAAATGGTTAACGGCTTAGTAGGAGGTGAGTAGCTTGAATGCATATTCTGATTATGAAACGATAAAACTAACTGCTAATAATTTGGCTTCTAATGATATTGTTGGCACTGATGAAGAAACAGTCTACAATGATATGGTAGTTAATTTAAAAAAATATAGTAAAACTCATTCCGATTTTTTGAATGGCATTGATTTCGAGACATTAGAGGGTTTAATTAAAACAGCTAATAAAGATTATACAAAATTACAGACACAAGCTACTGAAGTTGCGAATAGTTTTCAAAATGCTGATAACTATACTTCTGATCAAAGTACTAGTAGTTCAAATGGACAAAGTGGCAGTCATTTTGGTGGTTCTTCTCTGAATAATTTGCCAGGTTCTACAGGAAATAATTCTTCAAATGAAAAAGCAAATGAGCAAAATAAAGCTCAATCAAGTAATGACTCAAGTGATAATTCTAATAAAGCTGAAAGTGGTAAGACAAATGGACAAAGTGAAGTTGATTCCGATATTATAAGTGGTATTGCTACTATTGGTGGAGTATCAAGCATTGCTGGTATAGGAAATGGGTTATCTAATGAAACTAATAAATATGTAGAAAAAATATTGCAAGAACAGCAGGAAGCTGAAAGAAAAAAGCAAGAGCAAATACTTCTTGAACAAGAAGAATATGAAAGAGAACAAAAAAAATTGGAAGAACAAATATATGAAGAGAATGAGCAAGAAAAGGAAAGACAAAGACTAGAGTTAGAAGAAAAAAATAGACTTCAAGAAGAACAGGAAAGAAAAAGGCAAGAGCAACAAGAAGCTGAGCAATTACAAATGACTTCAGACGAAACAAATCATTCAACTGATAATAAAACTCAAGAACAGTTGGAATATGAAAGACTACAGCAAGAAAATTTGCAACGAGAAAAGGATGCTAGTAACTTACAGGCAAGTAGTACTAATAACAAAGATAATGCTAATAGTACTAATGGTGAAAATAGTAATAATGGTAATAGTGCTAGCAGTAAAAACCAAAATAATTCTAACAATACCAATGGTAGTAACGTTGCTGGTTCATATGGCAATGCCTATGGTAGTAGTAATAATGCTGATTATAATTATAATGCTAATGCTAATGATAGAAGTAATATGAGTAGTAGTGATATTAATTTTGGTAATGAGACTACGAAAAATTCTTCGCAAGACTTTTTAGAAAATCTTCATAGTGGTGGTACTGATGTTAAGAAAGCTTTTGGATTAGGAAGCTCATCATCTTCTAATAGCTTAAATAACAAAGATCTATTAAATAATAAAGATGCATCATTTAGCGTGTCTGATAACTTATCTAATGGTGCTGGATCTGATGGAAGTCTTTTAGCTGGTAATTCATTTACTGCAAAAAATTCTTCTTTAGAATTAAATAAAGATCAAACTTTGAAGAGTGGATTATCTATTGGATTAGGATTATTAGCTGCTGCAACAGCGGGAGCGACTACGAAGAAAGTTTTAGATAATGAGGAAAACAAGAAAATTAAATTAAAAGATAATATTTCTTTACAAGGTAATTTACAAATTGACTCTAACGATGAAAAGGAAGAATATTTGGACGAATATTAAGAAAAATATAGGGATAATAACCTATATTTTTTAGTTTAATTCAACAAAAAAGTTCCTATATAGGAACTTAATTTTTTTATGGCGGAGTAGGAGAGATTTGAACTCTCGCGCCAGTTGCCCGACCTACACCCTTAGCAGGGGCGCCTCTTCAGCCTCTTGAGTACTACTCCAATTGCTTACTGCACATATACTATATCATTAAATTTAAACATATGTCAACAACAAAAGTGTCTTTTTTTCTTTTAAAAAAGTGTTATTTTCTACCTTTTTCTTTTAAAGACCGTTTCTTCTTAAAAAATACCAACTTCTTCTTGAAAAAATCAACATTTTCTTCAATAATTTCGTAGTTTTATGATATACTTTTTATTAGGAGTGTATAACTATGATAAAATATCTAAAAAACTTTTATGATGATTTTAATTATATAAATTCTTATTATAATACTCTTGTTGCTAAAACAAAAAAGTTAGAGTATGTTGGAATAACTAATGAATGGTTAATTGATAATTTTTATCTATTAGTAGAACATAAGACTAATATTACTAACAATAAAAAAGATCTTAAGAAAGGGAAAAATAAAATTCCTAAACTATATAATTGTCTTAAGGAAATAGTAGTGAAGTATAACTACAATATTTCTTATAAGGATCTTATGAATGAGCTAAAAAAGTATCAAAAAACGACTAAGACAATTTTTTCTTATGAAGAAATTAAATTGATTAAAACGATAATCATCTTTATTTATACAGAAAGATTAAGACACTTATGTATTGAAGAGCAAAATAAGTTAAACATTCAAGATAAAGTTTCCAAAATTATTAAGAATAATTCTAATGAAAAGTTGGAATTAAAAGATTTTAATGTGGAAAATTATCAAGATTTAAATAATAGTTACCTAATTTTTGAATTAAATGATCAGTTAAGTAAGAGTGAAAATAGAAACGTTATCTTCAAGGAATTAAATGAGACTTTGGAGAAAAATAACGTTAGTTTAAAAGATTTAATAAATGATCAATATCAAAAGAAGATGGATAACGATATTTTGGTATCTAATATTTTCGGAGATTTAAAGGAGCTAGTTGAATATTATGATGAAGATATGTTTGAAAAAATATCTAAGGTTGAGAAACTTCTTTTAACAGATGATATTTATAAGAATATGACCGATGATTCTAAAGAATTATATCGAAATCAAATAATTATTCAAGCTAAAAGAAAACATTGTAGTGAACTTGCTTATACTGAAAAGCTTTTTGAAAAAAACAAAAATAATGCTGATTTTCATATTGGTTTTGAATTATTTAAAAAGACAACTAAGTCTGCCAATTCTTTCATTTATATTTTTATAAATTTTGCTTTGACATTGATTTTATCTTTTGTCTTAGCTAATTATTTTATTAAGTTTCATATATTAGGATTCTTCATTTTATTAGTTCCTGTTCATCAGTTACTAAATCAAATTATTAATCAAATTATTATTAAATTTGTTCCTACAAGGTCTTTGCCAAAGCTTGATTATTCTAAGGGTATTCCTGAAGAATCGAGAACTATGGTTGTTATACCAACTATTGTAAGTACTAAGGAAAAAATTAAAGATATGTTTGATACATTGGAGACATATTATCTTATAAATAAAAGTAATAATTTATATTTTACTTTGCTTGGTGATGCTAAGGCTAGTGAGAATCAAATAGAAAGCTATGATGAAGAATTAACAGAGTATGGTCAAAAATATGCTGAAGAGCTAAATAAAAAATATAATAAAGATCTTTTCTATTTCCTATATCGTAAAAGAGTTTGGAATGAAAAAGAGGGTGTTTTTTTAGGCTATGAACGAAAAAGAGGAGCTCTTCATCATTTTAATAAAATTTTACTTGGAGAATATGTTGATGAAACTAGGTACTTTAATGTTAATATGCTTCATCATAATGATTTAAATATTAAATACGTCATTACTTTAGATACTGATACAAGATTAGTTCTTAATACCGCTTTAAATTTAGTTGGTGCAATGGCTCATCCTTTAAATAAACCTGTTTTAAATAAAGCAGAAACAAAGGTAATTAAGGGTTATGGTATTATGCAACCACGAGTTAGTGTTGATATAGAGGCAACAAATAAAAGTCTTTATAGTCAAGTATTTGCTGGAATTGGTGGATTTGATACTTATTCAGCAATTGTACCAAATGTTTATCAAGATGCCTTTAACGAAGGTAGTTTTGTTGGTAAAGGTATTTATGATCTTGAAGTTTTTGAAAAAGTTTTAGGCAATACCTTTCCCGAAAATCTTATTCTTTCTCATGATTTATTAGAAGGTAACTATTTACGTTGTGCCTATATTTCTGATATTGAATTAATAGATGATTTTCCTTCTAAATTCTTAACTGATATAACTCGCCATCATCGTTGGGCTAGAGGAGATACACAAATAATAGGTTGGTTACTACCAAAAGTAAGAAATAAAAATAATCGTAAAGTTAAAAATCCAATTAATATGTTAGGCAAGTACAAAATATTAGATAATATTATTCGTATGTTTTTGCCACTTACTTTACTTATCACTTTGATATGTGCCATTTTCTTTTCAAAGTACTCACTTTTTTGGTTATTATTTGTATTATTAGAAATAGCTTTACCAATCATTTTCTTCCTATATGGAAAAAAGTATCGTAATAAAAAAGAATCTAAAGTAGTTTACTATAAAAATTTATATCATGGTGGAAAAAGTATTGTGCTTCGTTCTTATATTGTTTTAGCAACACTTCCATTTTATACTAAACTTTATATGGATGCCTTTTTTAGAACTTTGTATCGTCTTTTTATAAGTCATAAAAATTTACTTAATTGGATAACAGCTGAAGAAGTAGAAAAAACAGCTGATGGAAGTTTAAAAAATTACTTAAGAAACTTTATAATTAATATTGTTTTTGCTGTTACTTTGTTAGTACTAGGTATTTACTTCAAGAATATTGCTTCACTTATTTTAGCTTTAATTTTCTTATCTGCTCCCTTTATTTTATGTTTCATTAGTAAAACGCTTGATAATACTGAACCAGAATTAAAGGAAAAGAAGTTAGACTCCTTAACTGATTTGGCTAAGAGAACTTGGAATTATTTTTATGATAATTTGAAAGAAGAATATAATTACTTAATACCTGATAATTACCAAGAAAATAGGGAAGAAAAGCTTGATTTACGTACTTCACCAACAGCGATTGGCTTTTCACTTATAAGTATAACTAGTGCTTATGAATTAGAATTTATCGATTCCAAAGAAGCTGTTGATCTTATAAAAAATGTTTTACAAGCAGTTGAGTCTTTAGAAAAATGGCATGGTCATTTATATAATTGGTATGATATTAAAACTAAAAAAATAATGACACCAGTCTTTGTTTCAACAGTTGATTCTGGTAACTTTGTAGCATCTTTAATAATAATAAGAGAATTTTTACATAAATTGCATGAAGAAGAGCTTGTTAAAGAGTGTGATAAGTTAATTAATAGTACTAACTTTAAAAAATTATATACTAAAAAAGATGTCTTTAGTATTGGTTATGATGAAAATGAAGATAGATTATCACCTTATTGCTACAACAAATTTGCTAGCGAATCACGCCTAACTTCTTTTGTAGCGATAGCCTTAGGAGATGTCCCTAGTAAACACTGGTTTTCACTTGATAAATCATTAACAATTTATAAAAAGAGAAAAGGTTTAATTTCTTGGAGTGGTACCTCTTTTGAATATTACATGCCATTGCTTTTTATGCGTAATTATCCAAATACATTGTTTGATGAATCTTATCAGTTTGCTGCTTTTTGTCAAAAAGACTATATCAATAGTATTTCTTCAAAATTGCCTTGGGGTATTAGTGAGTCAGCTTATAGTGAATTAGATAATTCCTTAAATTATAAATATAAAGCTTTTTCAACACCATATCTAAAGGCCAAAGAAGATAAAGAAAATCGTATCGTCTTAGCGCCATATGCTTCCATTATGGCTTTGGAATTGTTCCCAAATGATGTCTATACCAACATTGAAAAATTTAAGAATTTGAAAATGTATGATAAATACGGTTTTTATGAGTCTTATGACTATGATAACAAAGAAGTTGTAAAGTCATACTTTGCTCATCACGAAGGAATGATTTTAGCAGGCTTAGTAAATTACTTAAAAAAAGATGCACTTAAAAATTATTTTCATGAAAATGTAAATGTACGTACTTTTGATATTCTTTTGAAAGAAAAAGTTCAAATAAAAACAACAATTGATTTAAAAATGGCTGCTTATAAAAAATATGATTATAATAAAGAAAAAATTGAAAATGATATTAGAGCTTTCAATTACATATCATATATGCCAGAAGTATCAGTTTTATCAAATAAGAAATATACACTATTAATGAACGATAGAGGTAATAGTTTCTCTAGATACCGTACATTACAACTTAATAGATATCGTAAAGTAACAGAACAAGACTATGGAATATTCTTATTTATTAAAGATTTAAGAACTAAGTATACATGGAGTAATACGTTTGCTCCAATGAATATAAAACCTGATAGATACGAAGTTGTTTTTGCTTCTGATAAAATTAAATTTTCAAGAACAGATGGTTATATTACTACAAAGACAGAAATTGTAGTTACAAGAAATCATCATGCTGAAATTAGAAAAATAACTTTAAAAAATTTATCAGATGTTCCTAAAGAATTAGAGTTAACTACTTATACAGAACCAATTCTTTCTGAGAATATGGATGATGTTAGTCATAAAACTTTTAATAATATGTTTATAAGCTCTTATTTTGATGCTAAAACTAATTCTTTAATTGTAAAAAGAAAAAGTCGTAAAGATAATAAGATAAATAGCTATATGGTAAATAGGTTAATAATTGATGATGCTAATGGTGATTATTCTTATGAAACAGAACGTAGTAATTTCATTGGTAGAAATAACAATTTAAATAATGCCTATGCTCTAGACCATAAATTAACTAATTATAGTGGAGATAATCTAGATCCAATAATTTCCTTAAGAAATCATATAACTATTGAAGCTAATGGTGAAAAAATTATTTATTTATTAGTAGGATTTGGACGTAGTAGAGAACAAATTAATAATATTATTTCTTCTTATAGTAGTGATTTTGAATTAGAAAAAGCCTTTAAAATTGCTCCTCTTATGAATATTGTTAATACTAAAAATATGAATTTAACTGGTGAAAAAATGCGTACATTTAACATCATGTTAAATTACTTATATCAAACCACAAAAATTTCTGTAACTGATGAGAGAATGGATTTATTAAGACAAAATGCACTTGATCAAGCAGGATTATGGAAGTTTAGTGTTAGTGGTGATCGACCAATAATCTTAGTGGAGATTAAAGATATATCTGATATAAGTTTTGTAAAAGATATTTTAAAAGCTTTTGAATACTATAAAAATAATTCTATTTTTGTAGACATTATAATTGTAAATAGCGAGACAGGTCGCTATCAAAGAATGATTAAAAAACAAATAGATGATGAAATGTATCGAATGTATAACTTAAATAGTTTTTATCATACTCCAGGAAGCATAACAATTATTAACAATGAAGAGTTAACTAAAGAAGATAAAAGCTTGTTAGCTATGGTACCAAGACTACGTTTTGTTATTGAAAATCATCAAACATTAGAAGAAGCAGTAGAAGATTTACAGAAAAATAATACTATAAGTGATTATCCTGTTTCTAAAATAGAAAAATCCCTTGAGCTACCAAAGGAAAAATTAACCTTTGATAATGGTTACGGTGGTTTTAAAAATAATGGTAGAGAATATGTTATCTATAATAAAGATACACCTGCTCCTTGGGTAAATGTTTTAGCTAATAAGAACTTTGGTACTATTATAACTAATAATGGTTGTGGCTATACATATGCTTATAATTCAGGGGAATTTAAGATTACTGCTTGGAACAATGAAATGGTTGTTAATGACAAAAGTGAAGGATTTAAATTTAATGATAAAATATTTGATCCTGTTAAATGCACTCATGGTTTTGGTTATTCGATTTTAGAAAATGAAACACTTGAGTTGAAAAAAGAGATAACAGAGTTTGTAGCTTTAGAAGAAAATGCCAAAATATACTTGTTAAAATTAACTAATAAACATAAAAAGAAAGAACATCATAAAATATCTTTCTGGATTAATCCAACTTTTGGTAATTTTGAGGAAAAAACTTCTCGTCATATTTTAACTGAATTTATGGGTGATGATAATTATTTAAAAATGCGAAATGTCTATATTAATAATTATAATGATGTAAATGTATTTATGTCTTCTAGTGAGAAAATAATTTCTGCTACTTGTAATAAAACGTTGATAAAAGATATTGTTGTTGAAGTAGATTTTGATGCATTAGAAGAAAAATATATTGTCTTTGTCTTGGGTTGTAGTAAAAGTGATAGAGAAAACTTAGAATTAATCAGCAAATTTACGGACTTAAATAATGTTAAGAAAGAATTAAAGAAAGTTAAAGATAGCTGGAATAATATTTTAAGAACTGTTGAAGTAAAAACAAGTGATTCTAGCTTTGATTATGTAGTAAATGGTTGGTATTTATATCAAGCAATTTCATCACGTATTTTAGCAAGAGCAGGATATTATCAAGTAAGTGGTGCATTTGGTTATCGTGATCAGTTACAAGATAATATGAATATTACGCTTATAAAACCAGATTTTGCTCGTAATCAAATACTTGAAAATGCTAAGCATCAATTTATTGAAGGAGATGTTCTTCATTGGTGGCATGAGAAAAATCGTTTTGGACTTAGAAGCAAGTTTAAAGACGATTACTTATGGCTAGTTTATGCTACTTGTAACTATATTGAAATAACTAATGATTATAAAATTTTAGATGAAGAAATTCCTTATATAACTGGTGATAAGTTAAGTGAATATGAGAGTGAAAAAGGTATTATATTTAATTATACAGAAGAAAAGGATACTCTTTTAAACCATTGCTTAAAATCTCTTGAATTATCTATGAATTCTTTAGGCAGTCATAAACTTCCTTTAATGGGTGGTGGAGACTGGAATGACGGAATGAATAGAGTAGGTATAAAGGGAAAAGGAGAAAGTGTTTGGTTAGGTTTCTTCTTGTATAACTGTATAGACATGTTTGCCAAAATATTAAAGAAACATACTAAAACTAGTCCTGCTAAATATTTAGATTTTAATGAAAAATTAGCAAGTAATCTAAATAAAAAAGCTTGGGATGGTAAGTATTATTTAAGAGCTTTCTATGATAATGGTGATAAATTAGGAAGTCATGAGAATAATGAGTGTAAAATAGATTTAATTTCACAAAGCTTTGCTATATTGAGTAATGTTGCTCCTAAAGATAGAATTCAGAGTATCATTACCAGTGTTCAAGAGCAGTTAGTGGATGAAAATCTAGGTATAGTAAAATTATTAACTCCAGCTTTTGATAAATCTTTAAATAATCCTGGTTATATTAAAGACTATCATAAGGGAATTAGAGAAAATGGAGGACAATATACTCATGCTACTGCTTGGTATTTAATGGCTTTGATTAAAACGGGCTATCATGATCGTGCTTATCGTTATTTCCAAATGATTAATCCTATTGAAAGATCAACTGTGGAAAAAGCAAGTTTGTATCGTGTTGAACCATATGTTATTGCGGCAGACATTTATTCTGCTCCAAGCTTTGCTGGCCGTGGAGGTTGGACTTGGTATACTGGTTCAGCAGGATGGTTTTATAAAGTAGCAATAAGTGATATCTTGGGTTTAAAAAAGCGAGGAAATAAATTGAAGCTAGATCCAAAAATACCAATTTCTTGGGATGGGTTCAAAATGGTTTATCATTATGAAGATACTATTTATAATATAGAAGTTATAAAAGGTAAAAAAGAAAGTTTCAAAGTAGATGGTAAAAGCCAAATTACCAATACTGTTGAATTAGAAAATGATAAAAGAACTCATGAAGTAGTCCTTTATATCAAATAGGGAAAAGAAATAGAATTTTACAAGAAAAGATTGTGGAAAATAACCACAGTTTTTTTTGTTGACAAAATGAGACGGGGGGGG
>CANQIM010000027.1 GCA_947624075.1 uncultured Bacilli bacterium
ATATATTTGGCAAGAAATGAAACAGCTAAAATACCACTTCAAAGAATTTAGTCATTTCTATTTCTAGCCGTGAAAAAGAAAATATAGATAATAAGTATTTAATAATACTAAAATCTAACGAGAGATAAAAAACAACACAGCAGATTCTTTCTTGAATAGTGGTATAGAATTTTTGTATTGGTTTTTTTACCTCTCACTTTATTATTATCTAAAAAAATTAAAAATTACGTAAAAATTTAAATTTTTTTAATTTTTTTTAAAAAAGATTCAAAATAAACATATCTATTAGGAAATTACAATCAACATCTTGTGATTTAGCCTTTAAATCAATTTTCTCTAATTCAATCATTAATTTTAAAAGCTCATCCTCGCTATAATACCTTGTTAATTCCTTTGTCTTTGCAATTCTATAATCAGACTTTTCTCCTAATTTATCAGCAATACTCCTATTACTTAAACCTTCTTTTTCTAAGACTTTTACTTGATACATTATTCTTATTTGACTAGCAATCAAGCCAATTATAGCGATGGGTTCTATATTATAATCAAGAAGTTCTTTATATTTTTTTAGAGCATCCTTCTTATTTTTTTCGGCTAAACTTCTGACAAAAGCAAAAGTTAAGTCTTTAGAATCGCCTAATTTTACAACGACTAAATTTTCAATATCAGTCACTGTAATCTTTTTTTCTTGATAGGCATAATCTTTTAACTTTCGACATTCATTTTTTAACTTGGTAAGATCATCTTTACAATAATCTAGAAGCATTTTCATAGCACCATTTTCTAAAATATAACCAGCTAATTCTTTCTTTGCAAAATCGGACAAATTCAGTTCAACATTTAAGACAGTTAAGTTTTTTTTCAGCTCTTTTGTCATTTTTAAAGTATTATTAAGTTTTTTAGCAACCACAATTAATAAATTGTCTTGATTAGGTTTAGCAATATATTTATATAAATGTTCTAACTCGTCTTTATTTTCCTCGGCTTTTAAAGTTTCTATATTCTTTATAATAATTACTTTTTTAGGGCTTAAAAAACTATAAGTATCTAAGTCTTCAAGAGCATTAGTAAGAGAATTTTCTTCTAAATCATAAGTACTTATAAGAGCATTTTCAAAGTTGTTTTTTTTAATAACTTTTTGAATAGCATCATTGATAGCAACTTCATCACTATTTTCTAATAAATAACTATTCATTTTTCAAAACTTTCTCTACATGATTAAATATTTCTTTAAGCATATCTTTATCTTTGCCCCCACCTTGAGCAAATGTTGCACTTCCTCCACCATTACCATTAGAAGAAACAGATGCATCTTTTACAAGTAATCCTGCATTAACAAATGAATTGCTACGACATATAAAGTTAATTGAGCCATCTTTTTTGACATTGGCCAAGAAAACTACTCCTTCTTTCATTTCATTTATTAAGGTATCAGCAATACTTTTCAAAATATTGATATCTTTATCTTTTACTTCCATTATTAATCCAGCCATACCATTATAGTCTTTAATATTTTCACGATAAATATCAAGATTATCTAGAGTTTGTTTTTCTCTTAACTCAAAATATTTCTTTTCTAATTCTTTAACTTCCTTATGAACATACTGCAATTCATTACGATTAAATATTATATCTTTATAAGAAAGAGGTTTATCATTATTTATATCGACATCAAATGCTAATTTAATACCTTCACTTTTAGCACTATCAATAATTTCTCGTGACTTAAGTAGTAATTTAACCATTTCATCATTATAAGGTTTAATAGCTTCAAATAAAGCATTTTCTATTTTTTCATTAGTAACGGCTTCAATACGATAGATATTGCTTCCTTTAGATTCACAATTTACAATAGCCATTTTCTTTATATCTTTAGTATTACTTGCATGAGTTCCACCACATAATTCAATGGATTTACCAATCTTTACAACTCTTACTATATCGCCATATTTTTCACTAAATAAAGCCATGGCTCCTAATTCTTTTGCTTTATCAATAGGCATAATTTCTGTTGAAACAATTAAATTCTTACTAATCATTTCATTAGCAAAATTATCAACATTTATAATAGCTTCATCCGTCATTTTACCACTATAAGTAAAATCAAAACGCAATTTTTCATCATCAACATAACTACCTGCTTGTTTAATAGTATTAGATACTACTTGTTGAAGAGAGTATTGCAAAATATGAACAGTTGAATGGTTAGCTTCTATTTTAGTACGACGATCTTTATCAACGACAAGTTCACACTCATCCCTTTCTCTAATTACTCCATCAAGTAAACGTACTTTATGAATATGTTGGCCATTTGGTCCTTTGAAAACATCTACAACACGCGCTTTAAAGTTTTTACCAATAATCATTCCAGTATCACTGACTTGACCACCAGACTCAGCATAAAAACATGTTCTATCAATCGCAATATAAGTATCATGATCAATAGCTTTTACTCGCTCATCTCTTGAGAATATGGCAACAACTTTACTCTTCAAACGATAAATACCATAAACAAACTCACTTTTATCAGTAAAATCTAGAAGAACTTTCTTTTGACTAGCCATTTGACTTTTATTTTTAGCATTCTTTTTAGCTAATTCTTTTTGGGCATTCATATATTTATCAAATTCACTTTTTTCTACTTTATAGCCTAGCTCTTCTAAATACTCTTGTGTAAGTTCAAATGGAAAGCCATAAGTATCATAAAGTTTAAATGCTTCTTCACCACTAATATAACCATCATTAGATTCTTTTACTAATTCCTTTAACTTTCTTTCACCGGCTTCAAGGGTTTTTAAGAAAAGTCGTTCTTCTTCTAAAACTAAAGCTTCTACTAAAGGACGTTTAGCTGTTAAATAAGGATAGGCTTCTTTCATAACATCAACTACATCGCTAACAATTTTATACATGAAAGGACACTCTAGACCTATTTGTCTTCCAAAGCGAACACTACGACGTAGTAATCTTCTTAAAACATAACCTCTACCTACGTTTTCAAAACAAGCTCCATCTGCTAAAGCAAAAGTAATAGCTCTAATATGATCGGCAATTATTTTAAATTCTTTTTGGCCAACATATTCAAATTTAGCAAGTTCCTCTATATGTTTAATAATAGGTTTAAATAAATCTGTTTCAAAGTTAGAATCAACGCCTTGAAAAATACAACACCATCTTTCAAGACCTGCTCCGGTATCAATATTTTTACTTGGAAGCTCTTTGTATTCGCTTCTTGGAATGCCTTCTTTAGAATTATATTGACTAAAAACATTATTCCAAATTTCTACGTAACGTTCTTGATCTTCATCGTTTTTAAATTTTTCTAAAGCCATATGGTCTTCATCATATTTTTCGCCTCGATCAAAGAAAATTTCACTATCAGGTCCACAAGGTCCTTCACCAATCTCCCAGAAATTACCCTCTAAAGCTACTATATGACTAGGATCAAGTCCTACTTCAATCCATCTATTCTTCGCAACCTCATCATCACTATAAACTGTTACATATAATAAATCTTTATCAATTCCAAAATATTCATCACTTGTTAAAAGCTCAAAAGCATAACCAATTGCTTCCTCTTTAAAATAATCTCCTACTGAAAAATTACCCATCATTTCAAAAAAAGTTTGATGTCTCTTAGTAATACCAACATTTTCAATATCATTAGTTCTAATACATTTTTGAATATTTACAATTCTTCTTGAATCGGGAACTTCTGTACCATCAAAATATTTCTTTAAAGGAGCAACACCAGCATTAATCCAAAGCAAACTGTCATCATTTATGGGAATTAGTGGAGCACTTTCATATACTTTATGTCCTTTTTCTGTAAAAAAACGAAACCATGTCTTTCTTATATCATCATGACTCATGTACTTCATACTACTCACCTCTAATATCGTTTAATATTTCTTCTAATCTTTCTATATAATCATCAAGTGTTCCATTGTTAAAAATAAAATAATCAGCATAAGCTATTGGTCCACCTTTAGCTAGATTTTCTATTTCTGAAACATCTCTTTTAACAATGTCTTCTTTATTAAAAGGACGTATTTCTCTTTTACCAACTCTTTCATAACGAATTTTTTTATCATTTACAACAGCAACCATCTTTAATTCATCACCAAAAGCTTCTTTTAAAACTAAAAATTCATCCCAAGAATAAAGTCCATCTAAAACAGTATCGTTTGTAGCATAACTTTCTTTTATCTTAGGTAGTAAAACAACGGCCATTGCTGCCATACCATAATCTTTTCTTAATTTTTCACGCATATATTTTTCATTGTCAGGAGTTATTTCCATATTAGCTTTTTTTAATTCATCTAAAACAACTCCTCCAAAATATATTTTTGTATATCCCTTTTTTTCTAAATAATCTGTTGCGATACTTTTACCACTACCACTCATTCCAACAACAGCAATCAAATTTTTCATATAATCTCGCCTTTTTCTACATCAACAATAATTTTTTTAGCTTGCTTTTTCAAATCCTCAAATGACTCATTTTTAATAATATAATCAAAATCGTTATAATCATTTAATTCCGTTTCAGTAATGTGTTTTGCTTCTTCCGCTCTTAATTCATCATCATAATTTTCTCTTGTAAGTTTTATTGTAATAACATTATCAAATTTATCTTTTATACTAGTAAATTCTTCAATTAATCTTGCATCTGTAATAATAAATGTATCAAAGAAATTACTTAAAATTTCTATATCTTCATAAAGTCTTCGTAAAAGAAAATCTTTCTTACCTAACTTTTCTTTAATAATTTCAATACCCATTTTCTGTAAAAATTCTCTTGGTTTATGTCCATCTAATCCATCCCAAGAAAAATATTCTCTTGCATAAGTATATAATGGTTCTGTTATATGCATAACACATGGTTTATAACCATATTCTTTTAACTCTTCTCTTAAATAAGTCCCAAACGTACTTTTACCACTTTTAGCCTTCCCACCAATAACAAATATTTTCATTTTACTCTCCTTTTTAACAATAAAAGACCAATTTCTAGGAGGACAAAAAGCCCGGTACCATCCTATCTTGGTCTTAATTTTTATAACGGATAAAACCGATAAAACTCCTAAAGTAGCTTCCTAGATGTTTATTATTAATTTCCACCAATCATTAACTCTCTTTAAATAAACGACTTCTAGTACTAATCTTTAATCATTGTTTTATTATATAAATTGTTCTTTTTTATCTCTTTTATCAACGACTTTATCAAGTATATTTAATTTTTCATTTATAAATACAGCTACTACTTTTATACAAGCAATTACAGGTGTCGCAACAACCATACCTATAATACCAAAGAAATGTTGAAAAATCAAGAGACCAACCATGATTGTTACTGGATGTAATTTCATTGTATGCCCCATAATAAGTGGTTGATAGAAGTTATTCTCAAGTAATTGAACAACAACTATAGAAATAATACAACATATTCCCGTAAGTGGCGACATAGTAAAGCCCACTATAATTGCAGGAATAGCTCCAATATATGGTCCAAAATATGGAATTATATCAGTAACAGCACAGAATAAAGCAAATATCATTGGTGCTTCTAAACCGGCTATTGTTAAGCCAATACATTGCGTAATAAATACAAGTAGCATAACTAAAAATACACCTTGTATATAATTACGTAAAGAAGTATTAATACGCTTTGTTAAATCCTTGTAGCCACTGTGCCATCTTTTTGGTAACATTTTTATTAAACCGACATTGATTTTATTAAAATCAAATAACATATAAAATCCTATCATTAGTCCTAAAACAATAGTCATTCCACCACTAAATAGACCTTTAATAAAGCCAAAGATATATTCTGGTAAATCGGTAGTAATAGATGTTCCTAATGCTTCAAGAGATGTATATATTTGTTTTTTTACATCTACTAATTTTATGGCTGAACTTGTATCAATATTATCAAAAATATTGTCTATAAATAATGTAATATCATCAAGAATATCAGGAATACCACCTATAAAGTCTTTAATTTGATTTAAAAAATTAGGAATAATTAACCATAAGAATAATACAATTGCGCCAAGTAATATTAAATAGATTATTATACAGGCGAGAACTCTAGGTATTTTTTTATTTTCTAGGTATGTTACAGCTGGATCAAATAACCAAGCTATAATAAAACCTATAAATATTGGTGAAATAACGATAAGTAATTCTTTAAAAAAACCTAGAATCATCCATTCTTTAATTAGATAAGTTCCAAGTAATACTAAAGCAATAATTGCCATAATATAACCAATATTTATGAGTTTTCTACCTGTTCCTAAAATACTATTTAAAC
Source organism: uncultured Bacilli bacterium (assembly GCA_947624075.1). GTDB lineage: Bacteria > Bacillota_I > Bacilli_A > RF39 > UBA660 > CANRGD01. The sequence goes on from CANQIM010000027.1 coordinate 6,314, forward strand.
TATTTAAGTCAACTTCCGTATCTTTTCTCTTTCTAAACATAAGAAATTCCTCCTAAGAATAATTATAGCACTAATTCTTTTAATATTCTACAAGTTTATGTATAATATTTTTAGGTGATTAAATTGAAGACGATTATGAATGCTGTAAGTAGTGAATATATTATTAAAAATTCCCGTTTTATAGCTATTTTATACCCAATAAATGATATATCAGATGTAAAAAAATATATAGCTGAAACAAAGTCCAACTACCCTAAAGCAACTCACTATACTTATGCTTATATTTTAGATGAGCAAAAAAAATCTAGTGATGATAATGAACCTGGTGGAACAGCAGGAATTCCTATGCTAAGTATTTTAGAAAATAATGATTTTAATAAAATTCTTGTAGTCAATGTAAGGTATTTTGGTGGTATAAAATTAGGTACAGGTGGATTAGTAAGAGCATATTCTAAATCCTTAAAAATGGCCTTAGAAAAAGCAGACATAAAAGAATTAGTAAAAGGCTATTTAGTCGAATTAACTTTTTCTTATAATGATCAAAATAAAATATCTAATCTTTTAAAAGATATGTCTATTATAAAAAAAGAATACTTAAATGATATAAAATATTTAGTAGAAGTTCCAAAAGATAGGTTAAAAATACTAGAAAATTATGATTATAAAATTATAAAAGAAATGGATATTATATAATGAAGAAGGGACATTAGATTTAACTCTAATATTACTCTTTAGACTATTTCAAGATTAATCATCACAATTTTTTATTTAGTTCTTTTCCACATATAAACTGTAATGTATGGTTGAAGATTATTGTGAGCTTTATCATAACTTCCAGACAAGTATGATGGATGTTGTCCCATAATAGTAGCCATCCATTGCCCAACAGATCCCTCATGATAAGTCCATGCCCCAATACTCCATTGTCCTTCTACTGTAAATTGAGCTGATCTAACTATGCCACTTGGCGTTTCATCTATTGTTAACTTATGAGTCTTTTCACCACCTGTTTTTCCTACTGTATTAAATTCTGTTTGAGCTGTATCTATTCCTACTAGAGTTTGACCCTTTCCAAAAGCATCCCATGTTCCACCTAGAAAAGATGATGGATTAGTGCTACTATAGCTTATATAAATACTACCTACTGGGTATATCTCATTTATAATAGTTGATTTTAGCGTTATTAAATCATTACTAAACTTTGTGCATGTTCCATCTATTGCTGCTTGAACATTAGTGGCTTTTAAATTAGAATTATCGACATAAGATACATTCTCACTTTTTATTAAGGTTTCGGCTATTACATAAGATGAAGTTATTGATATCATTATACCTAGTAAAAAAGCACCTAATATTTTCATATTTGTTGATTTATTTACAAAAGACTTTTTATTTTTCATAACTTCAAACCTCCACTTGCCTATTTAATAGATAAATTCTTATTTCAAGCAGAATAACCAATGCTAAAAAGAAATATTATTACTGATTGTAAAATTTCTTATTCATAGTAATTCTTTTTAAACTCCACTTTTTTCTTATTTTATAACGATATTATACCCCCCCCCCGTACTATTTTGTCAATAAAAAAATTGTGTTTCTTTTCCACAATTTTATAAATTTTATAAACTTAGAATACTACTTTTAGGTAACTTCGTATACTTAGATACTTGTTCTACTGTAAAGCCATCTTTTAACATTGACCTAGCTATTTCATTTTTAGCAGTCTTTAGTCCCCTTTTTTCTCCAAGTTCTAAGCCGCGCTTTTCACCAATCCTCTCTCCTTCACTAATGTAAGTGTTTTTCAAAAATCTTTGGTCATCTTCATAGCTTAAGAAACTTGTAAAGTATTCGTCTTCATTTAATTTTTCACATTTCTCCTTATATTCCATTATTAGCTCATCTCCTTCAAATTTTTTACTTAATTTTTCTAATTCTTCTTTTTCTAGATTGAGCATTATCAAATATTTATTTTTATCTATTTCTTTTTCATTCTCATCATACCAAAATTTAACTATTTTGTCCATGTTGAATTCTATTAATTTTATACAATCTACATATTCTATTTTAGCTGTTTTATTTCTTTCTTTATATTCTTCTTCAGCATCTTTAGAATTAGCTAATCCATAAGAAAAGTCAATATGTATAAATTGATTATTTTTATCATATTCTTCATTTCTCATTGTTTTAGTTGAAACGAAATGATAAAAATATATTAAATTTCTAAGTGCTATTGTTTCATCTTTTCTAGAATTGATTTCTAAATGGATGTAGATATTATCATTTACTTTCAATAAGCAATCAACTATCTTCCTCCTTTCCCTTACATTTTTGACTTTGAGTTCAGTATTTAGAAACTGAATTCTCTTAACATTAATTTTTAAAATTTCTCCAAGCAGACACTTCATCATATTAGGATTATCTTCATCACAGAAACAAGCTTTGAAGACACTGTCATACTTAGAAGTATAAAATTTTTTTGTTATGTTTCACCACCTCCAACTATATTATTATCTAAAACTTTTAAAATTTATTTTAAATTTTAATTTTTTATTAAAAAAGGCTATGTTTTTGAAACATAACCATTATAGTATTATGATTTTCTTTTCCACATATAGACTGTTACATAAGGATCTTGAACATTTATGGCAGTTGGATTAGATGAACCAGCTGAACCAGTGTTTGTTGATGTTGTTGAAATTGTATGAGTATGACCTCCTCCTCCACCAGTACTAGTGACTTGTCCAGCTCCCCATCTTTCTGTACCACTACTAGTCCATCCTAGCCACTCCCATGGCCTTGAAGAATCTCCCTGTTGATAGTTAAAACCGCTTCCTGACAGCGTATTTTGATGTATAACGGCAACATTATGATTATGACTTGGCATTTCAGCAATCGTTAAAGTATGGGAACCAGTGTTGGCATTAGCTTTATCATAAGTATGAGTATGGGCTGGTATATTAGACATCGATAAAGTCACTGTTGAAGAGCCTCCTGTTGTCCCTGCTGTGCCACTACTTATTCCTTTTAATACCCTACCATCTCCAATAATTTCCCATGTGCCTCCAAATAGTGTTCCTGGATTAGTATTATTATAGCTTATATAAATACTTCCTACTGGGTATACCTTTAATAAAAAACTCTGTAAATCATTACTAAACTTTGTACATGTTCCATCAATAGCTGCTTGGACATTGGTGGCACCTAATTTAGAGTTATCTACATAAGATACATCTGCACTTTTGATTAATGTTTCGGCTAAAGCATAAGATGAAGCTATTGATATTACTGCGCCAAGTACAAAGGCAGTTATTATTTTTATATTCATAGTTTTATTTAGATTTTTGTAATTTTCATAGTTTTTCTTTTTCATTGTTTAAAAACCTCCCATCTATTGTTTTGTTTAGTTCATCTATTAGATTCTTATTTAAAGCAAAATAACTCACACCAAAAAGGAAGATTATTCCTATTATTAAAATATTAAAATCTTACTTAATTTCTTATTCATAGTAATTCACTTTAAACTCCACTTTCTCTTTATTTTATAACAATATTATACCCCCCCCCCGTCTTATTTTGTCAATAAAAAAACTGTGGCTTTTCTCCACAATTTTGTTTCTTCTTATTTACAACTTTTTAACTAATACTTTTGCTTGTTCTTCCTTTTTTCTTTCATATTGGATTTTCTTTCTAAAAAAGCAGTAATGACAAAGTGGTTCATAAGTAACACTATTTTCTCCATCAATTGCAACTTGCTCGCCTTCTAAAGTAAATTCTCCATTAACAATCCTAGAATTAAACATGGCCTTTCTGCCACATTCACAAACAGTTTTTAATTCTTCAATAGATTGGGCAATTTCTAAAAGTCTAGTTGATCCAGGAAAACCTTTTCCTTGAAAATCTAATCTTAATCCATAACAAATAACTGGTTTATTCAAAAAAACAACTACTTCTAATAATTGATCTACTTGCTTTGGCTCTATAAATTGAGCTTCATCTACTAAAATGCAAGAAGCATCTCTATGATTTTCTCTAATATAATCAAAAATATTGTCATCTTTTTCTATTAAATGGTCTACTTTTCTTGAAATACCAATTCTAGATACAATTGTATCTTCACCTTTTGTATCAATCTTTGGCTTTAATACAACAACTTCTTTTCCTTGTTCTTCATAATTATGAGCTACTTGCAACAACAATGTTGATTTACCACTATTCATGGCACCATGTCTAAAATATAATTTTGCCATTTCCTTACCCTCCTAAAGTAATTATAAACTAATTAGGAGTAATTGACTAGTGTTTTTAATCTTTTTATAACTTTCTTTTCAATCCTAGAAATATATGACTGACTTATTCCTAATTTTTCAGCTACTTCTTTTTGAGTCATTTCTTCATTACCCATCAGTCCATATCGTAAAATCATTATATCTCTATCTCTTGGTTTCAAATGCAGTACTTCATTAATCATTAAACTTTTTTCTGTCTCTTCTTCAATTCCTTTTGTAACTATATCAGGATCTGT
>CANQIM010000028.1 GCA_947624075.1 uncultured Bacilli bacterium
ATATTACCAAAATTACCATGTCCATCAATTAACATATAACGATAAGAAAAATCCTGTGCCATTCTAACCATTGCTTCATAAATAGAAGAATCACCATGAGGATGGAAATTACCCATAACCTCACCTACCGTTTTAGCACTCTTTCTATGTGGTTTATCAGGTGTATAACCAGAAACAAACATTGAATATAAAATACGACGATGTACAGGCTTCAAACCATCACGAAGATCAGGTATAGCACGAGCTGTAATAACACTCATCGAATAATCCAAAAACGAATCTTGGACCTCTTTAACAATATTATTTTTCTCTAATCTATCCATTTCCAAAACCTCCTAAATATCTAAATTAGCATAAGTTGCATTTTGTTCTATGAATTCTCTACGAGGCTCAACTTCCTCACCCATTAATTTAGAGAAAATTTCATCTGCTGCAATAGCATCTTCTACTGTAATTTTTCTCAAAACTCTTTGATTAATATCCATAGTTGTTTCATTTAACTCTTCAGCATCCATTTCTCCTAAACCTTTCATACGAGCTATCTCATACTTAACATTAGGCCCCAATGAAGCCAAATACTCATCTCTTTCAGCATCATCCAAAACATACTTTCTCGTCTTGCCATGCGTAATTCTATATAAAGGTGGTTGAGCTGCATATACATGACCAGCTTCAACTATTGGCTTAAAAAATCTATAGAAAAGAGTAAGTAGCAAAACACGAATATGACTGCCATCAACATCAGCATCAGTCATAATAATTATCTTGTGATAACGTAATTTAGATAAATCAAATTCTTCACCTATTCCAGTACCAAATGCTGTTATAATTGTCCTTATTTCTTCATTAGAAAGTGCCCTATCAAGACGAGCTTTTTCCACATTCAAAATTTTACCACGTAAAGGTAATATTGCTTGTGTCATACTATCTCTACCCTTAATTGCTGAACCACCAGCTGAATCACCTTCGACTAAAAATATCTCACTTTCTTCAGCATTTTTACTCTTACAATCAGACAATTTTCCATAAAAATTAGTAATATCTAAATCGCCTTTTCTTCTTGTAAGTTCACGCGCCTTTTTAGCAGCAACCCTTGCTCTACTAGCTGTCATTGATTTATCAAGAATAATTCTTGCCTGATCAGGATTTTCCATCAAAAATCTTTCAAAAGACTCTGAAAAAATCTTATCAGCAATACCTCTAACTTCACTATTACCAAGTTTTGTTTTAGTTTGACCTTCAAATTGTGGATTAGGATGTTTAATTGAAATAATCATTGTAATTCCTTCACGAACATCATCACCAGTCAATGAATCATCCTTTTCCTTCATTAAATTAGCATTAACGGCATATTTATTAAGAATTCTAGTAAGTGCCCTTCTAACTCCATCTTCATGAGTTCCACCTTCTGGAGTTGTTATATTATTAACAAAAGAATAAATACTAGAATTATAAGTTTCATTGTATTGTAACGCTACTTCTACCTTAATATCTTGCTCTTCACCTTCTACATAAATAATACTATCATGAATAGGTCCTTTATTTTTATTAATCATTTGAACATATTCAATAATACCACCTTCATAGTAGAAGGAATCTTTTTTATCAGGCTCTCTATCATCATATAAAGAAATGCGAAGTCCCTTATTCAAAAAAGCTAACTCTTTTAGTCTCGTTTTTAATATTTCATAATCATACACTGTCGTTTCGGTAAAAATTTCATCATCTGGTAAAAAATGTACTGTTGTTCCCGTTCTATCTTCATCACATTTATCTATTATTTTTAAATCATCTTCAGGATGCCCACCTTTACTAAAACGTTGATAATAAACATTACCATTCTTATATACTCTTACTTCAAGCCAATCACTTAAAGCATTAACAACACTAGCACCAACTCCATGAAGTCCACCAGAAACTTTATAGCCTCCACCACCAAATTTTCCACCAGCATGAAGTACCGTATAAACAGTTTCCACAGTACTTTTACCAGTCTTTGGATGAATATCAACAGGAATTCCACGACCATCATCTTTTACAGTAATACTATTATCTTTACCTACAGTTACTTCAATATGGCTACAATATCCAGCTAAAGCTTCATCAATAGCATTATCAACTATTTCCCAAACCAAATGATGTAATCCTCTAGAACTCGTTGTTCCTATATACATTCCTGGTCTTTTTCTAACAGCTTCCAAACCTTCTAAAACTTGAATTGCAGAAGAATCATAATTTACATTAACCTTTTCTTCATTCATGTTATTACCTACTTTCTTTCTACATTACCTGCTTTAACTTCAAATATAAAAGCATCTTCTAAATAATTTTTCTTAATATTTTTTAAATCTGTTGTCGTTATAATACTTTGAACATTATATTTCCCAACAATTTTTAATATTTTGTTACGCTTACTTATATCAAGTTCACTAAAAATATCATCTAAAAGTAAAACTGGATAAGAACCACATTTTTCCTTAAAAATTTCTATTTCTGCCAACTTAAATGATATGATAGCAAGTTTCTGTTGTCCTTGTGATCCATAAAACCTCAAATCTTTATTATCGTTCTTAAATTTAAATAAAAAATCATCACGATGTGGACCATATATAGTCATACCATAGTTTAACTCTTTTAAATAATTCTTCTTATACTTATGTTTCAAAGCTTTACGAATTGTTTCATAATCATAATCACTAATTTCTATATTTGGCAAATATTCAACCTCTAAATCATCACTACCAGTAATTTCTTTGTAATACAAATTTATATTTTTATTTACTGATTCAATATATTCTTTTCTTAATTGATAAATAATTATGGCTTTTTCTATTAATTTATCAGTTAAAATATCTAAATAATTTTTATCAGCAATACTATTATTGAATAAAATTTTTAAATACTCATTTCTTGTTTTTAATATTTTGTTATATTCATTATAAGTATTTAGATAAGTTTTAGAAATTTGTGATAATTGTATATTTAATAAATTTCTTCGTACATTAGGGGAAGATTTTATTATTTCTAAATCATCAGGCGTAAAAATTATTACATTTAAATGTGAAATATAATCAGCTATTTTTCTTATTTCAGTCTTATTTACTCTAAGTTTTTTGCCTTCTTCACTAACTTCAACTTCTAATTTAGAAATAATTTTATCTTTTTTTACTACGCCTTTAATAAGACACTTTTTTTTATTAAATTGAATTATATTAGGATTGTAGCTAACTCTATGCGATTTTGTTAAGGCCAATATTGTTATAGATTCCAATATATTAGTCTTACCTTGAGCATTATCACCAATAAAAACATTCATCTTATCATTTAGACTTACATTCATATTGGAATAATTTCTAAAATTAGTAAGATTTAATTTAGTGATTTTCATTTATTTACCCTTAAAAGTCCCATACAATCACCTATCCCCTATCAGAGTATTCCTATACGTACGTATCTATTATACCACAAAATAGCCTTTAAAACATAAAAAAATAGTTTTTTATAACTATTTTCTCTAAGACTTCAAATTTTTATAAATATTATCAAAAATCCTTGTTCATCTAATAGATAATCTCTTCACTTGCTACAAAATAAGTACATTACTTAAAAATTTGATTGTATTCTCTATAAAATAAACTATATTTTCTTTCTTTTTCTTAAAATATAATCAAGTCGAGTTGCTCGAGAAATTTGATTTTGTATACTTCTAAAAGTAGCTGGTACAATTATTTCCTTTTCATTATCAAAAGTAATTTTTGTATTATTAGCATCTATTGCTTCAAAATTTTTGATTCTATTTAAAGATACCCATACACAATCATCTGACTCTGGTGATGTCGTAGGAAATACAATTAAATTATTTGAATCTTCTACAATTATAGGAACTTTATACTCTGCCCCTAGAATTGATTTAGCACTTTCTTTTCTTCCTTTATAAGTACTTCCGAAGTATTTACAACTATCTTCCATAATTTTAAATGGAGTTTCTTCAATAATATAACGATTTTCATCCTCATATATTAAACTATTTTCTCGACTGTTTGGCATAACTGCCAATGTACCATAATTAATTTCATATTTCATTCCAATTCCCCCTTAAATGAAAACGTATGGCCCCGTTTTCAATGTTAAAAATATCACAAATTAGTGTCGAAATTTGCCTAATTTTGTCGAAAAAGAAAAAAAATTTTCTATTTTCATATATATTATTATCTAAAAATTAAAAAATTGAATAAAAAAAGAACTTTTTTTTAATAAGTTCTAATTGGTAAAACTAATTGAGTTAAAGTCTCATCTTCAGTGGATTTAATCAGAATAGGTTTTATCTCCCCTACAAAATGAATATCAACAGTTTCTGTGGAAAAACTTTTTAAAGCTTCCATCATATATTTAGCACTGAAAGAAATCTTTATATCTTCGCCACCACCTTTATTTATAGGCATTTTTTCTTCTACTCTACCTATTTCAACTGAACTACTTCTTAAAATCAATGTATTTCCCTGTGTTTCCAAAGTAACTACATTTTTCTCTTTATCACTAGTTAAAATACTAACTCTATCTATTACATTATAAAAATCATCTAAATTAGTATTAATAACTAGCATTGATTCATCTGGTAATAAATTAGAAGTATTCGGATAAGTACCATTAATTAAGCGAGATTCAAATTTTAAATTTCCTGTTTTGAAAAGAATTTTATTACTAAATATATGTAATTCAACAATATCTTCATCATCTCTCAATATTTTAGAAAATTCCAAAATATTATGACTAGGAATAATAATATTATAATTATCTTCACTTACTTTATCTAATTTAACTACTTTTCTCGCCAAACGATAAGAGTCTGTCGAATTACATTCTAAAACATCCCCTACTATATTAAAGTTAATTCCCGTTAATACAGGCTTACTTTCTTCATTAGAAGAAGCAAATGCTGTTTGATTGACAATACTTTTAAAAACACCTGCTTTAATATCTACTTTCTTCTTACTTTCTTCTAATCCTATATTAGGATACTCACTTTCACTAATTCCATTTAAATTAAATTCTCTATTTTCAGTATAAATTAATATTTTTAAATCATCTACTACTTCTATATTAATAAAATCATCAGGTAATTTTCTAACTATATCTAAAATATATTTACCTTGAATAATAATACTACCTTCACTTTCAACTTGAAAATCTTCTTCCTTTTCAGCTTCTATTGTGGTTTGAATAGTAATATCATTATCACTTGCCGTTAAAGTAAGCTTCTTTTTCTTTAACTCGAATTTTATTCCAGCTAATACAGGGATTAGATTTTTAGTAGATATTGCTTTAGATACTTTATTTAATGCCTCCAATAATATTTCCTTTTTAATAGTTAATTTCATTTATTATTCCTTCTTTCTACATATATTTATATTATTACAGTGGAAAAAGTTTAAAATTCTTCTTTCCCTTATTTTATAACGTTTTTTTTAGAATTTCAACTGTGGAAAACTCTCGCAAAACTTTTAAGTTTTACACAACCCCAATATCATCCTTTAATTTATCTACTATAGTACTTAAATCCTTATTAACTTTTATTTCATTTTCAATCTTTTCTACTGAGTGCATTACCGTTGAATGATCTTTTCCACCAAATTCTGTTCCTATTTTTGGAAAAGATTCATTTGTCATAGTCCTACAAAGATACATTGCTATCTGCCTTGGAAAAGAAATATTTGAACTTCTTTTCTTACTTCTTATATCTTCAACTGAAATTTGAAAATATTCAGAAACAATTTTTTGAATTCTATGTATATCATTCTTTTCGCCCATTCCTTTACTTATAAAGTCTTTAAGAGCTTCAATAGCTAAATCTAAATTAATATCAGCCCCACCCATTATAGTAGAATAAGCAATAAGTCTAGTAATAGATCCTTCCAGTTGTCTAACGTCTGGTCCAATATTAGAAGCAATATATTCTATAACATCTTCTGGAATTTCTTTTTCAAAATTTCCAGCAATAATTTTTTTTCTAATGATTTCCATCTTTAAATTAAAATCTGGTGGAAAAATATTAACTGTTAATCCCCAACAAAATCTTGTTCTTAAACGCTCTTCTAGCAGTTTTAAATCATCAGGAGACCTATCAGATGAAATAATAATTTGTTTACTATCATTGTATAAAGTATTAAAAGTATGAAAAAATTCTTGTTGTGTTTTTGAAGCCCCTCCTAAGAACTGAATATCATCAATTAACAAAACATCAATATTTCGATATTTATTTTTAAAGAAATCCACATAATTAAAATTAGTATCATTTTCATCTTTTTTATTTATACCAATAAAATCTTGTATAAATTGATCACTCGTAACATATAAAACCCTTTTTTGTGAATTATCAACAATATAATTTCCTATGGCATGCATCAAATGTGTTTTTCCAAGTCCACTATTTCCGTACAAAAATAAAGGATTATACATATTACCAGGATTTTCCGCTACCGATAGTGCTGCAGCATGAGCAAACTTGTTACTATTTCCAACTATAAAGTTTTCAAATAAATATTTTCTTTTAAGATTTGTAGAACTATAATTATTAGTTTCATCACCTTTTTCAATCTTTTCCACATTATTACTCTGCTTCTCATCATCAAATTCAATACCCTTTATTTCTTCTTCTAAAATTAGCACTATTTCATAATTTGCTCCAGTTATTTCCAATAATTTATTACTTATTAATTCGGAATAATTTTCAATTAAATGCTTTTTATGAATTGGCATTGGTACAATTATGTAGGCTCTATTATCTTCTAGTCTATAAAGTTTTGTATCTTGAAACCACGTTGTAAAAGAAAGAGATGTTAAATCATCTTTAATAGAATCTAAAAATTTAGACCATAAAATATCGACATTCATTCTACCATCTCCCCATAAAGATAAAATCAACTTACGATTAATATAACCCAAATTGTGAAAAAAATAAACCTTATTTTCAAAAAAATTTTTTCAACAAGTAATCCACAATTTTTTCAACAACTAAAAACCTTATATAACAATATTCTCTTTAGTTTTCCACATTTTCCACAAATTTTTATTAACATATATGAATAACTTTTTCAACATGTGTGTTAATTTTGTGGAAAATTATTTTTTTCTAAAAAATTCACAGTAATTGTGGATAATTTTCTTTTTCATTTTAATTATTTTCTATATTTCATAAAATAGTTAAGAAATTTAATAACTAATAATTTCAAATTGAAATCTTAAAAAGAATAAATTTTTACCAAAAACTTAAAAATATTATTTAAGCTCTTCTTTTAGAATTCAACTTTTTACTTATCAAAAAAGTAGTTTTTAATTGACAAAGTACCCTACTTCTTATTATAATAATGTAGATTTATGACTGGAGGTGGAACAAATGAAAAGAACTTATCAACCAAATAACCATAAAAAAGCAAAAAGATTAGGTTTCTTTGCTCGTAAAAAAACAAATGTTTTAAATCGTCGTCGTCGTAAAGGTCGTAAGAAACTTTGCGCATAAATACCGCTGGAATAAACAGTGGTTTTTTACTTTAAGGAGGTTTAAATGAAAAAATTATATATAGTAAAAACAAATGAAGACTTTTCCAAAATAATTTCTACTCAAAATTTTGTTAAAAATCAAAGTTTTATTATTTATAAAAAAAATAGTAACCTCCCCTATGACCGTTTTGGTATATCAGTAAGTAAAAAGTTAGGCAATGCTGTATATCGTAATAAATATAAAAGAAAAATAAGATCAATTATCGATAATTACAAAAAAAGCTACAATAATAGCCAAGATTATATTATAATATTTAGAAAAGGAGGAGAAAATAGAACTTTCCAAGAGCTCCAACAAGATTTTCTCACTCTTATGAAACAAAAAAGAAAGGATAACAATTATGCAGAAAAAAAGAAATAAATTAAAAGTATTCCTTGTCTTATGTTTATTTATTTTAACAACTGGTTGTACGAAGGTTTTAACTGATAAAAATAATAAACCTGTAAAAAATGAATTAACAGGACAAAATTTAACTGAAAATATATTATGTAAACCAACCAATAAAGAAAGTTTAAAAACGTATAAAGAAAATAAAGTAAATATTGATAAATTACCCGATTGTAAAAATTTTAAAATAACATCTGGTAAATATGAAGGTTTATGGACAAGTATTTTTGTTAAACCCCTAGCCTTTATTTTAATATTAATAGGAAAATTAATGAATAATTATGCCTTATCTGTAATAACAGTTACTTTAGCAATAAGGTTAATTGCTTTTCCAGTTACCAAAAAAACAGCTCTTCAATCAGAATTAATTAAGAAAGCTCAACCAGAACTAGATAGAATTCAAAGAAAATATAAAGGAAAAGAAGATCAAGAATCGATGATAAAGCAAAATCAAGAAATGATGATGGTCTATAAAAAATATAACATTAATCCCCTATCTGGTTGTCTATTTGCTTTTTTACAATTACCATTATTTATTGCCTTTTTAGAAGCAATTCAAAGAACACCAGCTATTTTTGAAGATACAATGTTAGGCTTAGAACTAGGAACAACTCCTGCCGTAGGAATTACAAGTTCAACTTTCTATGCTTACTTAATATTAATGTTAATCATAGCTTTCACGACATTCTATTCATTTAAAATGAATTCAACTGGTAATATGCAAGATCCTTCAATGAAAATGATGCCAATAATGATGTGTGGTATGATAATAGTAACAGCTATATTTATGCCATCAGGTTTAGGTATATATTGGGTAACATCTAATGTCTTTACAATAATTCAAAATATTTTAGTTAAAAGGAGTAAAGAAGTATATGGAAAAGCATAATTACAGTGGAAAAACTAAAGAAGAAGCAATTAATAATGCAACAATCGATTTACAAGAAACACAAGAAAATTTAATCATCAAAGAAATCAGAGAAGAAAAAGGTGGTCTTTTTAAAAGTAAAAAGATCGAAATTGAAGTAATAGAAGTACGCGAATTATTAAAATACATAAAAGACTACATCGTTAAATTATTAAAAAACATAGGAGTAATTGCAAACGTAGAAATTAAAAATAAGGAAGAAGTACCTATTTACACCATTTATTCAGATAATAATTCTATACTAATTGGTCGTAATGGCAAAAATTTAAAAGCCCTTCAAACCGTAGTTCATCAACATATTAATAAGGAATTAGGTAAACCATTTAAGTTTATTTTAGATATTAATGACTATAAAGAAAAACGCGATAAATCATTAGAACATCTTGCTAAAAACATTGCTCGTGAAGTGGCTTCAACTAAAGTAGAAGCCAAACTTGATCCAATGAATTCTTATGAAAGAAGAATAATTCATAATGCTTTGACTAATAGTAAAAGAGTTTATACTGAAAGTGAAGGGGAAGAACCTAACAGATACGTTGTTATTAAACCAAAAGAAGAAAATGATTAGTTTAAATCTACTAATCATTCTTTTTTTTTATCAGTTATTTCTGTATTTTTTAAATTATCTAATGCATATTTTATACACTGATTTATTAATTCATTTCTGCTAACATCAATTTTATTAGCAATTTTATCGATTTCAGCCAGTGTTTCATTGTCAATTCTTATAGTTGTGACTATTTTTTCACTAACTGTTGTTTTTTTATAGGGCTTAAAACTTTTCATATTTATTAACCTCCTACATATATATTGTAATATTTTTAATAATTATTTTATATATTCATATTTAGAATTAATACAAGAATATAAAATGTATTCACATTTGTATTGACTTTTTGAAAAAAATATACTAAACTCAAAATAGATAACCATAAGAATATGGGAGGATTTGAGTAAATTGAAAGTACAAAACAAAAGAAAAATAGTATTTGGAATAATAGTTGGATTGATATTTGGAATAACGATTACTGTCATAACTTCATATGCAGTAGCAGCAACTTTAATCAAAAGTGCGGATGTATCTTATATTGATAATTCCAACTTAAAAGCCACCAATGTCCAAGCAGCAATCGATGGAACATGTACAAAGTTTAGCAATGATTTAGCAACTCTTTTAGATAAAATGTACCCCATAGGAAGCATTTATATCAGTACAAGCCTATCAACCCCAGCCCAAGTAGGAAGTGCAATAGGAGGAACCTGGGAAGCATATGGTAAAGGTCAAACATTAGTAGGTGTAGATACATCACAAACAGAATTTGATAAAATTAGTAAAACAGGAGGAGCAAAAAGTGTATCAACAACCTTAAAAGAGACTAATTTACCAAGTCATTCCCATGTAATACCTGCTTTAACTGGAATTGCAAATCAAGAGGGAAGTGCACATTCACATATACTAGGTGCAAGAAATGATTCATTTGGTGCACCGGGAGTTGCAAATGGATTTGTTTTAACTCAAGCTGATCACATGATTGATTATGCTAATTTTGTCAATTCAAATATAACTGGAACTCATACTCACACAGTAACAACCAATCCTTCAGCAACAACAACTTGTACAAATTGTAATGCTCAAGCTTTTTCCACCAGTACCTTACAGCCCTACATCACGGTCTATATGTACAAAAGAACTAAATAAGAAAATAAACTTTGCAAGTAAAGCGAACTAAATGTTTGCTTTTTCTTTTGAAAATAGCTACAAAAATCTTACTACCTATGCTATAATACAAAAAGAAAAAAGGAGGGATA